>JAAZDI010000300.1 GCA_012512295.1 Syntrophomonadaceae bacterium | reverse complement strand
TTCAGACTCAGTTAAAGTGGCCGGAGCAAGCCCGAGTTTTCCGTTTGATTCCTGGTTTACGGGAAGCCGAGTTTGTTAGATTTGGGGTGATCCATCGCAATTCGTATATAAATAGCCCAGTGTTGTTAAGGCCGACTCTTCAGATGCGACAATACCCGGCAGTGTTTTTTGCTGGTCAATTAACCGGAGTTGAAGGCTATATCGAATCAGCGGCTAGTGGGCTAGTGGCTGGAATTAACCTGGCCCGTTTTGTTTGGGGTCAAGAGCCAGTAGTATTTGCGCCAGAAACTGCTCACGGAGCCTTGTGTCACTACATTACCTCAGCCATTCCAACTTCCTTTCGACCGATGAACATTGCCTTTGGCCTTATGCCACCCCTGCCTCGACGGGTTCGAGATCGACGGCAGCGTAATGAACTCTTGGCCCAAAGAGCCTTGAAAATAATAGACAATTATGAGAATTTTTAAAATAATAGCTTGTTCCTTTTCCCACTATGTGTTAACATAAAAAAGATAGAAATTTTAGATTGTGGCTACTGGATTTTAGAAAACGGATTAACCTTTTCGACAATTCAGTGTCTTGATGAGGGCTGCTGTGAGTAATCTGTACCAGGCAATAGATGATTTCTTAATGTCTTTAAAGACGGAAAAAAACTTAGCGGAGCTTACTCTGGTTAATTATTCCTCTGACCTAATCCAGTTTGTGGACTTTGCGGCGGAAACATTGAATCAGCCAGCAGAGACTATACGTCCGGTTCATATAACACACCTTATCATTCGCCAATACCTAGGACAGTTGCAGAATCTGAAACGCAGCCGGGCCACAATTGCCCGGAAGCTGGCTGCGCTGCGGTCCTTGTTTAAGTATTTGCTCCGAACCGGGGTAATCGAAAAAAACCCATTAGATTTAATAAGTACCCCGCGACTAGAAAAACGATTACCTGATTTTCTGGATGAAATGGAAGCAGCTAAATTGATCGAGAGCCCGAGCAATGACAGCCCCTTAGGGCTTAGGGATCGGGCTCTTTTAGAGGTAATTTATGGGTCAGGCTTACGGGTTAGTGAATTGGTTGCTTTGAATTTGCCTGATATTGACCTGAATACTGGTTATCTGAGAATTTGGGGAAAAGGAGGAAAAGAGCGGATTGTGCCGCTTGGTTCTCAAGCTGCTCAAGCGCTTAAAGCCTATCTGACTAAGGCTAGACCAGTTCTACTCGAGAAAAGGAAGGCACCAATTAAAGAAAAGGAGAGATCGGATCAAGATCAGGCTATCTTTTTAAACCACTTGGGTACCCGTTTATCTGCCCGTGGGGTCCGAGATTTACTCAAAAAATACGCCAGTCAGTCTGCCATGGGCAAGAATGTTTTCCCCCATATGTTGCGCCACTCCTTTGCGACTCATCTTTTGGACCGAGGGGCTGACTTGCGTTCTGTGCAGGAGTTATTGGGGCATACCCGCCTGTCTACAACTCAGGTGTATACGCATGTAACCAGGGAGCAACTACGTAAAGTATATTTACAGAGCCATCCCCGAGAGAGGTGATCAAGATTATTCGCGGTACGACTATTGTCGCAGTTCAAAGGTTTGGGCAAACTGCTGTCGCTGGAGACGGCCAAGTTACGTTCGGCAATTCAATTGTCATGAAGCATCAGGCGCGCAAGGTCCGCCGCCTTTATCATGGTCAAGTGATTGCCGGATTTGCCGGCTCAGTAGCCGATGCCTTTACCCTTTTTGAAAAATTCGAAGCAAAATTAGAACAGTATCGAGGGAACTTAGCAAGGGCAGCGGTAGAGTTGGCCAAGGAGTGGCGGATGGATAGAGTCCTGCGGCGTTTAGAGGCATTACTGGTTGTGGCCAATTGCGACAACCTTTTTATTATTTCCGGTAATGGAGAGGTTATTGAGCCGGATGATGGCGTGGCGACTATTGGGTCCGGGGGCCCTTATGCTTTAGCCGCGGCTCGGGCCCTGTGTCAAAATACCAATTTGTCCGCTGGGGAAATTGCCCGAGAGGCCATGAAAATTGCCGCTGGGATTTGTGTTTATACAAACGAGAATATCATTGTGGAGGAAATAGGCAAACCCATTGCCTGACGTGAGGAGGAATACTGTTTTGGAGAATCTAACCCCTCGTCAGATTGTTGAAGAGTTAGATCGATATATAGTCGGACAGACCGAGGCAAAACGGGCTGTCGCCGTTGCTTTGAGGAATCGGTATCGCCGTCAATTATTAAATGAGGAGCTTAAGGATGAGGTTATTCCGAAGAATATCCTGATGATCGGGCCAACTGGGGTGGGAAAAACAGAGATTGCGCGGCGATTGGCGCGATTGGTCAAAGCCCCCTTCGTCAAGGTAGAAGCAACTAAATTTACTGAGGTTGGCTATGTTGGCCGGGATGTTGATTCGATGGTTCGAGATTTGGTAGAAACATCGATTCGCATGGTCCGTCAAGAAAAAATGGCTGAGGTCAGGGATCGGGCAGAACAACTGACAGAAGAACGTTTGTTAGATATATTGCTTCCCATCCCCTCCCGTCAGGATAAGACGTCCCGAAACCCCCTGGAATTGCTTTTTGGAGGTGCCGTTGAGTCAAATATAGAACAGGAAGATCAACAAAAATGGAAAAGATTGCAGGACCAGCGCGAAATCATTCGCCAACGGTTAAAAAGAAAAGAGTTTGAGGATCGATTTATCGAGATTGAAGTAACTGATCAAAATCCGTCGATGGTTGAGGTTTTTTCTGGTTCTGGGGTTGAAGAAATGGGGATTAACCTGCAAGACATGCTGGGCGGTTTATTTCCGAAAAAGAAGCGGAAACGAAAGGTGACTGTTGCTGAAGCTCGCAAGATCTTGCTTAACGAAGAGGCGCAAAAATTGATTGATATGGACGAAGTCATTAGTTTGGCGATCAATCGGGCTGAACAAGCCGGGATCATTTTTTTAGACGAGATAGATAAGATCGCTGGTCAAGAGGGGGCCTATGGCCCAGACGTTTCGCGGGGTGGAGTGCAACGAGATATTTTACCCATTGTCGAAGGTTCAACCGTGATGACTAAATATGGACCGGTTAAGACTGACTTTATCCTATTTATCGCCGCTGGAGCTTTCCATACAGTTAAACCTTCAGACCTGATTCCTGAATTACAGGGTCGTTTTCCAGTGAGGGTGGAATTAAACAGCCTTACGCAGGCTGAATTCAAGCAAATTTTAATTGAACCGCGCAACTCTTTAATTAAACAGTATACTGCTTTGCTGGGGACAGAAGGTCTTGAGGTCAGTTTTACTGAGGATGGTCTGGACGAGATAGCCGAGGTTGCCTATACCGTCAATAATCAAACAGAAAATATTGGGGCTCGACGGCTCCATACGATTTTAGAAAAGTTATTAGAGGATCTATCCTTCGACGCATCTGAAATGTCAGGTCAACGTTTTATTATCGATAGGGAGTACGTAAAAGCAAAGCTACAAAGTATTGCTCGAAATGAAGACTTGAGTCGGTACATCTTATAATCTAGGGGGTAGTATTATGAAGTCATTGTTAGATAAAACCAGGGCAATCAACCGGTTATTACAGACTACTGCTGGTAAACCAGTCAGTTTTCGGGAAATGGCGGAAGTACTAAGAGATAACATAGTCTGCAACGTCTACATCATTGGTCGACGCGGAAAAATTTTAGGGCATGCTTTTATGGAAGATTTTTATTGCGCTACCATGGAAAACATGATTGGGAAAGCGGATTTCCCTGGACACTTTAATACAGATATGCTGGCGATAACCCAAACTCGAGCCAATATTAGTG
>JAAZDI010000299.1 GCA_012512295.1 Syntrophomonadaceae bacterium | reverse complement strand
ATTAGATTTTCTGGTGACGATAGCGGAGGGGAAACACCCGTTCCCATCCCGAACACGGCAGTTAAGCCCTCCAGCGCCGATGGTACTTGGGTGGAGACGCCCTGGGAGAGTAGGTCGTTGCCAGGATATTTTACAAGCCTCAGGTTTTTTCCTGAGGCTATGTTTGTTTAACATGTCAATTTATTCCCATACACTTTTTATCAAATAACTGAAATAAAGGAGAGTAATTGACATTAACAACATATATTTATATACTTGATGACAGTCATACATTATTACATAATAATCTAGCTGGTGGTATGTTATGTATGAATTGTCTATAGGAAACAGCTCTAGATTATATCAATCCCTAACCAAACAATTTTCAGAAGCCCGCCAAGCGGCCCGGCAACTAATTTTATACCGTGGTTTGCTAAAAGATAAGGTGATAAATGCTTTTCTAAGTTTATTGGATTTACTTGCCTTCATTCACAAATCAGACACAGCCTTGCAAAATATTTTGCAGGGAAACATTCAGGATAAATTACTAGACTCTTACCATGATTTTTTTTATTTATTGGTACAAATCCAGACACCCGGTTCCTGGCCAGATGCCTGGCAGAGGTATCTGGCCAGGATTATTTTACAAGACGAAAACCCTTTTAGCAGACAGGCAGAATGGCTATTACCCGAAGAGATTGACAAATCTCTAATAGAGGTGGCCAAACATGATTTGCTGTGTCTACAAAAACTGTTTTTGGTTAACGCTGTTGAGATTAGGCAAATAGTAGAAAAGATCACAATTGTCAATTATGAGTCATCTAAACTGGAACTCGCGGATTGGAGCAATCTTACGTTTTCTACCGCTGATTCTAATCCTGACGAAACAGTTTTTATTCAAAACTTAGCTAAATCAACAAATTGGAGTCAAGATGTCCTTACTCTGGCGGAGTATTACCACCGTAATGGGACCGGGATTTTTGCCAGATTCAAAGCTTATCGCTGGGACGATTCAAATACAATCGGAAGCCTAAAAGGTATAACAGACCCGGACCCGATTACTTTTAATGACTTGATTGATTATCAATCCCAACGGGAGCAATTAATCAAAAATACAGAACATTTTTTGGCGGGCCTTCCAGCCAGTCATGTTCTTTTATATGGTAAAAGAGGTACCGGTAAATCATCCATGGTTAAGGCACTGCTTAACCAGTACCACCAACAGGGTTTGCGAATGATAGAGCTTTCTAAAGACAGCCTGCACAAATTACCCCATATCTTACACCAGCTAAAACGTCGGGCTTTCCATTTTATTATTTTCATTGATGATCTTTCTTTTGAAGATTATGAAATAGCTTATAAAGACCTAAAAGGGATCCTGGATGGTAGATTAGAGACCATCCCGGCTAATGTCCTAATCTATGCCACTTCGAATCGACGACACTTAGTGAAAGAGTTATTCAGCGATCGGAGTCAGGGAGAGGAGATCCATTATGATGACACGGTTCAAGAAAAGTTATCTCTGGCAGACCGTTTCGGGCTGACAATATATTTTCCTTCTCCCTCACACCAGGTTTTTTTGAAAATTATTAACGGATTAGCAAAGCAGCGCAATATAACACTAAATGCTTCTGAATTACAAGCCCGTGCTTTGGAGTGGGAAAAATGGCATAATGGAAGGTCGGGTCGAACTGCACGACAGTTTATCGATTGCCTAGCGGCCGAATTAATGTGTAACTCTACTAAGTGAACCAGTTCAGCTTTGCCTGACCATCGAAGTTTCAGATGGACATTCTACTCTACCTAAAGTTCAAATAGGGTGATCCCAACTTATAGAAGTTGGAGTCTATTTGATTTCAGATGAACCTTAAACAGTTTAACCATATTAGTTAAATATAGTTATGATAAATTATGATAAAGATATAATATTAGAAATACTATTCTTAAAGCAATGAATATCCCATTTTATGGAGGCATTGATAGTGACTGATCCCAGAATTAGCGTCCTAGCGAAAAATTTAATAAATTATTCTTGCCAGGTTCAGCCCGGTGAAAAAATTTTGATAGAAGCAATAGGATTGGAATCATCCCTGATTAAAGAGTTAATCAAAGAAGCTTATCGGGCTGGGGGGATACCTTTTGTTACGATTAAAGATCGCTCTATTGACCGGACCCTTTTAATGGAAGTAACTGAAGAACAACTAAAGCTAATGGCAAAATACGAAACAATTAGAATGAATGATATGCAGGCATATATCGGAGTTAGGTCAGGTAATAATGCAGCTGAGTTATCTGATGTACCAGCGGAAAAAATGGAGCTTTACGCTAGGCTATTTTTATATGAAGTCCACACAAAGATCCGGGTTCGGAATACCAAATGGGTGGTATTAAGGTATCCGACACCGGCAATGGCTCAGTCTGCCAATCTGAGTACCGAAGCTTTTGAGGATTTTTACTTCAACGTGTGTAATCTAGATTACTCCAAAATGTCAAAGGCCATGCAACCCTTAGTCGAATTAATGAATAAGACTGATCAAGTCAAAATTGTTGGACCCGGGACTAATTTAACTTTTTCGATTAAAGGTATACCGACGATTAAATGTGATGGGAAACGAAATATACCTGATGGCGAAGTGTATACAGCGCCGATCAAGGATTCCGTTAATGGATATATCAGCTATAACACCCCTACCATTTACCAGGGATTTACTTACGAAAACATAAGATTTAAGTTTGTCAATGGTCAAATAGTAGAGGCTACAGCTAATGATACTGAAAAAATAAACAAAGTATTAGATACAGATGAAGGAGCTCGGTTTATTGGGGAATTTGCCCTTGGTCTAAATCCCTACATAAACAAAGCCATAAAGGATACCTTGTTTGACGAAAAAATTGCTGGTTCCTTTCATCTTACTCCAGGGAATTCTTATGATGAATGCCCCAACGGCAATCAATCATCGATCCATTGGGATTTAGTCTGCGTCCAAACACCTGAATACGGTGGTGGAGAAATTTACTTTGATGGAGTACTAGTAAGAAAAGACGGGAGATTTATCCTTCCAGAACTTCAAGCCTTAAATCCAGAGCATCTTAAGTAGACAGGCTATTAAACTTTCTTGCAACAAGAAGGTGTATAAGAAAGATTCGGACGTTTTATACCTTAGCCAGAATCATTAACAAACAATATCAATCATTGATTATATTGGTTATAACTAATATTAAAAATTATAATACAGGGAGTTATTGAGTATGGCCATAAATATGCGGTCTAATAGCGAACACGAGCTTACCCGGATTAAAGAAATTGCTTCCGGTATACGGCGTCGGGTTCTGGAACATACCGTTAATAATAACGGAGGTTACCTCAGCCAAGCCTGTTCCTCGGCTGAAATTTTTGCTGCTTTATACGCTAAAATTATGAATCTCGGACCATCACAAGCCCCATTGATTCCACTTCCATTTCGGGGTGTCCCAGGACCAAAAAACCCGGATTACCAAACCGGGGCTGGGTATAATGGTCCTAAGTCGGCTAATCTGGATCGTTTCATTCTATCTCCCTCCCAATACGCCCTTGTTCTGTACGCAACGCTGGTTGAGGTAGGCCGAATGGCTCCGGAGGGACTGCAACAGTTTAATCAAGACGGTAGCGCAGTCGAAATGATTGGTGCTGAACATTCACCAGGCATGGAAGTTATGACCGGTTCTTTAGGTCAAGGCTTGAGTCAGGCGGCCGGCATTGCCATGGCTCGCAAGCTCAAAGGTGAAACGGGAAAAGTTTGGGTTTTTATGTCTGATGGCGAGTGGCAGTCCGGTCAAAACTGGGAGGCCCTGCAGGCGATTTCCTTTCATAAACTCGATAATATCGATATTTTTATTGATTTTCATAAACACCCATGTGATGGAGATATAGCCAGCGTCATGAACATTGAACCATTCGACCGACGATTAGAAGCCTTTGGTGCTCATGTTTACCGTGTTGACGGGCACAGTATTGATGCTTTAATTAGAGCAGTTCAAAAAAAGCCTGACGGAAAACCTCTGGTTATCTTAGCTGAAACTAACCCCTGGCAAGGAATTGAACTTCTCAAGAGTAGAGCCCCCAAATTGCACTATGTCCGGTTTTCGAGTGAAGAAGAAAGACAACGTTATGCAACTGTAAAAATTGAATAATTAAAAAGATTGGTTTTTAAGCAAACAATGCAAATATAATTTATTTAGTTATAAAGAAAACTACATTTCAAGCTGAGAGGATATATATTATGGAAATTCTATCAAGAGTTCATGCCCGAAACTTGGTCGAGTGGGCTAAATCAAAGCCGGAGGTACTCGTCCTTTCTGCGGACCTGACCAGTTCTTCGGAGGCAGATCTTTTTCGCGATGCCTATCCCAATCGCTTTATCTCTCTGGGAATAGCGGAACAGAATATGCTTAGTTTTGCCGGCGGTCTGGCTCGTGAGGGATTTATTCCCTTTATTCATACTTTTGCAGTATTTATCTATCGCCGGGCTTATGATCAGGTAGCTATGTCTGTCGCCTATCCTAACTTACCCGTCAAAATGTTTGGCTTTTTACCGGGAATTACCACGCCAGGGGGCGCAACCCACCAAGCAATTGAAGATATTTCAGTTTTACGTTCCCTGCCGAATATGACGATTCTGGAGTGTGGTGACGCCACGGAGGTAGAATCGGTCCTCGATGTGGCTTATTCGACTCCAGGGCCGGTGTACGTTAGAATGATACGAGGAGAAATTCCACGTCTATTTGAGCAATCTCAACCGATGCGTTTAGGGCAAGCCCGAACCTTAACCACCGGGAGCGATCTAGTTGTTTTGTCCAGCGGTATCTGTACCGAAGAAGCGATGCGGGCTATTCAGGCATTACAGAAAAGAGGGGTATCTATCCACCACCTGCACATCTCAACCCTAAAACCCTTTACTGATTCAGCAGTCCTTGAGGCAGTAGCCCAAGCCCGATATGGGGTTATTACTATGGAGAATCATTCAATTATCGGTGGTTTGGGAACTATTTTGGCCGAACAAATGGCGGAGAATGGGATTACTCGTAAGCTAGTTTGAATTGGCTTGAAGGATACCTTTGCCCATGGAGCAAGCCGTCATTACCTCATGAAAGAGTACGGTTTGGATGCAATGTCGCTGATTAAAGAAGTTGAAAAACTGCTTAACACTAATTTTGGTATCAAAGAGGCAGAACTATCAGAAATATATCTGGCTCCGGAACACAGCGAAGCCAAAGCGGAGGCACTATAATGATTTCGGGTGAACGATTTTCCGCGGTCTATCGTATTACCGGTTCGGAAAACGAGGCTCTGGAAAAAGCCAAAGACATCTGTTTTGAAGAAACGGTGGAATTTCCAGAAGAACTAGTCCCGAATGGTATGATCCGAGAAAATGTTGTCGGTCGGATTGAGTCCTTTGAGCCTTACCAGGGATCGCAGACCAATCAACTGGGACTAGAAAGTTATAGAGCAGTAATTAGCTTCGCAATTGAAACAACAGCTAATGAATTTACTCAACTGTTAACTGTATTGTTTGGTAATCTTAGTCTAAAACCGGGGTTTTGTCTGGAGGAAATAATTCTGCCCCCATCCATCTTAAGGCTATTCCAGGGGCCTCGATTTGGACGAGCTGGGCTGCGTAACTGGCTCGGTGTTCCCAAACGCCCTCTTCTTTTTACTGCATTAAAACCGATGGGTCTTTCTGCAAGAGAACTAGCCAATATTGCCTATAAACTAGCGTTAGGCGGAATTGATATCATTAAAGACGATCATGGATTAACCAATCAGTGTTTTGCACCATTTGAAGAGAGGGTAACCCTTTGTGCCAAGGCAGTCGAAAAAGCCAACCAAGAAACTGGCTACTATTGTATCTACGTCGCGAATATAACTGCTCCCAGCGATGAAGTTTTTTTTCGGGCCAAACTGGCCAAAGAAGCCGGTGCCCGCGGTCTTATGGTTGCCCCAGCGATAATCGGGCTAGATACAATGCGACAACTTGCCAAAAATGATCAAATTGGGCTGCCAATTTTTAGTCATCCCGCCTTTCAGGGAAGTTATGTAATCGGCCAGGCAAGTGGGATTTCGCACTACGCTCTCTTTGGCCAAATTGCTCGTTTAGCTGGGGCCGATGCCACTATTTACCCCAATTTTGGGGGACGATTTTCCTTTAATCGGGAAGAATGTGAGCAGATTGTCAGAGGAACGGTGGTAAAGATGGGACATATCCAACCAATTTTTCCCGGCCCGGGTGGTGGGATGAGTTTGGAACGAGTTCCAGACTTACTACAAATCTATGGCCTCGATGTAATCTTTTTAATTGGTGGAGGCTTATTTAAGCACGGTCCTAATCTAATTGAAAACTGTCGATACTTTCGGCAGATAGTTGAAAACTATATGGACACACTATTATAGAAGGTTAGATTAATAACCCAAAGGGAAAATATATTAAATAAATATTTCTAGGCATGTAAATATTAACCATATAAAATTTAATAATAAGTATAATGAATACATTAGAGAAAAAAAGCAGGAAGAGTAAGATTTAACGTGAATTATACTATATGATACAATTATTTGTTTAAGTTTTCACATTGCTAAACCTTATATCAGACAGGAGTGAACAAAATGTCTAACACAATTCGAATCGAAAGAACTACCCATCCTAAGCCCAAGCCTGATCCAAATAATCTAGGTTTTGGTCAGATATTTACAGATCATATGTTTATTATGGATTACACAGCGGGAAAAGGCTGGCATGACCCTCGAATAGTCCCCTATGGCCCGCTTAGCCTTGACCCGTCAACTATGGTATTTCATTACGGCCAGGCAGTATTTGAAGGATTAAAGGCCTACAAAACCAAAGACGGCCGGATTCTATTGTTCAGGCCGACCAATAACATGGAAAGGATAAATATGTCCAATGACCGTATTTGTATTCCTCCCCTAGATGTAGATTTTGCTGTTGAAGCGATTAAAACCCTGGTTAAAGTTGATCAGGATTGGATTCCGGAAGCTGAAGGGACATCCCTTTATATCCGACCCTTTATTATTGCGACTGATCCATATCTTGGGGTCAGACCAGCAAACACCTATAAATTTTTAATTATTTTGTCACCAGTTGGTGCCTACTATCCTGAAGGGATTAATCCGGTCAAGATTTATGTGGAAAGCAACTATGTCCGTGCAGTTAAAGGTGGAACTGGGGCCGCTAAAACCCCCGGTAACTATGCCGCTAGCTTGAAAGCTCAGGTAGAGGCTAATGAGAAGGGGTACACCCAAGTTCTATGGTTAGATGGAGTCGAAAAAAAGTATGTCGAAGAAGTAGGAACCATGAACGTCTTTTTCAAAATTAATGGGGAGATAATAACTCCAGCCCTGGAGGGCAGCTTGCTAGCAGGGATTACCAGGGATTCAACCATTCAATTAATAAAAAGCTGGGGATTAAAAGTCACTGAGCGCCGAATTTCCATTCAAGAGATATACGATGCTCATGCTCAAGGGACTTTGGAAGAGGCTTTTGGTACTGGCACAGCAGCAGTAATTTCGCCCATCGGAGAATTAAACTGGAACGGCAACAAAATTATCATTAATGGCGGAATGACCGGAGAAATATCAACTAAGATATACAATGTGTTAACGGGAATCCAAAATGGGGAATTGGAAGATCCATTTGGTTGGACCGTTGAGTGCTAATCTTGAAACGCAGTTACATAAAAATGCCCTCATCATGCATTGGGGGCATTTTTTTCATTAATCAAATTAAATCTAAAGGAGGAAGAATAATAATGTCAACGGTAAAAGTTTTTTCAGGTGGTACATCTTCCCAGGGTCGTCGGTATTCCAGATTAATTTTTAACGAACCGGGCTTAATTGCTTGATAAATCCAGTGTTCTTCACCCCCTGCACCGATCACTGAGGAACTACTCTCAAAATAATGCTTAATTTCTTTGATGTACTCTGTGTCTAAAGGAGATGAATACTGCCAGGAATAACCGGTAGTAGGGTTGCTAGTTAAAGTTAATTCTAGTTTTTGACCTTTTCGCAGTTTAATAGTTTGTCCCTGATAGGATTCGTCTATTTGGACAGGATAATTGTACCACTTAACAATCCCCAATAATATGGCTCCTATTACTATTATAATTACCAGACAGAATCGACCATATTTTGCAAGGCACATAATTTCACCCCCATAGCATTTTTAATCCTAAATATTGTTGGTTATGAAATAAAAATTATGGAATCAAGACTTTTTCAATAAATTATTAAGTCTTTTGTATTCCAAGCTTAAGAAGTCTGTTATAATAATTTAAACCAAGTAAACTAAAATAGGGGCATCAGTATACCGAAATTTACGTTAACTTAATTTTCTGTCCATTTATTTACAGTTTTATATTACTCTTGACGAACCAAGTTACTAGCAAATTGGCAGGGGAGGGATAATAGTTGAAATCAAAAGTGTTCGTAGTTGCTTTAGTTGCTTTATTGGCAACAACCGGGTCGTACTGGGTCTATCGTGAATACTATGCTGAGCCTAAATCTACCGCTATTCAAGCGACCGGCACCATTGAGGCAACTCAAGTAGATTTAAGTGCCAGAGCCTCAGGAATTATTGAAACTTTTTCATTCAAAGAAGGAGATAATCTAACCAAAGGTGAACTAGTAGCTGAACTCAGCCGTAAGGATCTGGTTGCTCAAAAGGAACGCGATGCTATGGCCTTAATGAAAGCGAAGGCACAGCTTGCTGATCTTACCTCTGGCTCCCGGGAACAAGAGAAAGTGGAAGCCTTAGCTAACGTCGAAATAGCCAGAGCTAATTATGATAAGGCTTTAACTGATTTAACCCGCAATGAAACCCTCTTCAAAGAAGGGGTTATTTCTCAGGATGAATATGATCGCTATAAGCTTAATGCGGAATTAGAAAAAAATCGGTTACAAGCTGCTGAAGCTAGATTAAGTTTAATCGAGTCAGGTAATCGGCCTCAGTTAATTGCCGCTGCTAGGGCGGAAGTAGAACGTTGCGAAGCAATTCTTAAGGCAACCGAAGCCATGTTAGAGGATCTAAAGATTTACTCGCCATTGAACGGAGTAATCCTGACCAAAAACTTTGAAGAAGGTGAATTTGTCCAAATCGGGGCAGCCTTGGCTACTATAGCTGATTTAAATGATCTTTGGATTAAGGTTTATATTTCTACTGATGATTTGCCAAAAATTAAGCTGGGTCAACCGGTTACATTTACCGTCAGCGGCGAGTCAACTATTTTTGAAGGGATAGTTAGTGAGATTTCTTCTAGGGGCGAATTCACCCCCAAGACTATTCAAACTAAAGAAGAAAGGACCAATATTGTTTTTGGGGTAAAGATTATAATTAACAACGGTCAAGGCATTCTTAAACCGGGGATGCCCGCGGATGTTGTTTTTAAACCGGAGGCGGTCCAATGATTAAAACCACTGGCCTAACTAAGTCTTTCGGTAATCATAACGCTGTGGCTGGGGTAACTCTTCATGTGGCAAAGCAGGATATTTATGGCCTCGTGGGTCCTGATGGTGCCGGAAAAACAACCTTGATGCGGATGATCTGCGGTCTGATTACTCCGGATGCGGGAGAGATCAGTCTAATTGGGCAGTCAGGAAAACACCTGGAGCGGGTTAAAGAAAATCTTGGTTACATGCCCCAGCGTTTTAGCTTGTATGGCGATTTAACAATTATGGAGAATATTCACTTTTTTGGTTCCATGTACCGAATTAAACGACAAACAATTAACCAGCGAGCTAAGGAAATCCTGGAGTTAACCAACCTGCTTGAGTTTAAGGATCGTTTGGCGGATAATCTGTCCGGGGGCATGAAACAAAAACTAGCGCTTACCTGTGCCTTGATTACTCGCCCTAGCATTT
>JAAZDI010000298.1 GCA_012512295.1 Syntrophomonadaceae bacterium | reverse complement strand
GGAAGTCCTGCCCCTGGGTCAGCCGAGGACCCGTTAGTTAGTGAAAGCTATGTCAAGGCCAAAGTAGCAGCCCTGGAAGCGAGAATCGCCGAACTAGAGCAGCAGGTAGCCGGTACCTCCTCGACCAATTCAAGTAAAGGCAATAGTTCTTCGAGCAGCAATTCTGTCAGTGGTTCCAATAATAATTCCAGTAATAGTTCCAGTAATAATTCGAGCAACAGTTCTTCGACGGGTGGTTCCTCCGCCAACCAACCAACCAGTCCTTCCGCCAAGATGGTTCAAATCAAACAACTATCCACCTACGCCAATGTCCGCAGTACCCCTAACATGCAAGCGCAGGTGATGATCAGAGTAAACCCGGGGAGCCAGTTGACTTGGCTGAAAACCTCAGGAGAATGGTATAACGTCCGGCTTTCTGATGGCCGAAGCGGCTGGGTACATAACAGTGTCGCAGAACTGCGTTAGCCGTGAGGTGCTGGGTGTGAGGTATGGACGAGAGGAGAGGCAGAAAGCTTCGAAGCTCTGACGGACGCTGAAGGTGCTATGAGCTGGCGAAATTATCTATCTGCGGTATCGGGAAGCGTGAAACTTGGGATGTAATAATGTAAGACGTAAACATAAAGCGTGAGATGTAACGCGAGACATAGGTATAGGGAAACAGTCCTTAATTAATCGCAACCTTACCCCTAACGCCTTACTCCAAGCACCTCACGCCAACCGGGGAGAGAAAAGTAATGCCAATCAAACAAGTTAAACCAGGCCCCAAATGGAAATTCCTTTCCCGCACGACTTTATTTTTCATTGTGCTCTTTATGCTTAGTGTCGGAGCCGGCTGGGGAATCGCCGGGGTCGTGGATTTTGTTAATGTTGTAAATAATCTTGACAGCACGGAACCTGGCAGTGAAGTTGAATCATTACCAGGTTCTTTGCCTGAGCGGATAAATGTCCTGGTCATCGGCTCTGATAACCGTCCCGGGGAAACCAAGGCCCGTTCCGATGTGCTGATGGTGGCCAGTTTTGATCAAAGAACTGGTCGGGTGGCGGTGGTCTCGATCCCTCGGGATACTCGGGTCCAGATTCCCGGCTACGGCTACAACAAAGTTAACGCCGCTTACGCCCTTGGGGGGGCCAAACTGTCCCGCCAGGTGGTCGAATCGTTGCTGGGCGTGGAAATTCCCTATTATGTCGCCACCGACTTTAACGGCTTTAAGGATATTATTGACACCCTGGGCGGGGTGACGATTGATGTCGAGCAGCGGATGTACTACCCGGAAGAAGGTATTAATCTGCGTCCTGGCAAGCAACAACGGCTGAATGGCGAAGATGCCTTGGGGTTTGTGCGTTACCGCCACCTGCCCCTGGGTGATATTGACCGGGTCGAGAACCAGAAAAAATTCTTGATGGCTCTGGCCAACGAGATGTTAACCTTTAAGGCGATTACCAAACTGCCTCAGTTGCTGCCGCAAATCCAAAACTGCATGCAAACCAATTTTACGGGGGGGCAACTGCTGGAACTGGCTCGAATGGGAACTAAGTTTGACCCGGCCCAAATGGTGGTTACGATGCTCCCCGGTGACTTTTTGGAATTAGCTGCCGGCAGTTACTGGCAGGTTAGAGATGGTTTGGTGGTAGGCTTGCTCGACAAACTGATGGAACCCGGTGGCACCCCACCCGTGTGGCAGCCAACCAGCATTGACAAGCGGCCGCCACCAGGCAGCAACGAAAACGATAAAGGCTCTGACGATAAGCAGCCGGGAGGGAACGAGGAGATCAAGGACAGCAAGAATGCCGGGGACAACTCAAGCAGGGATAGTGAAAAACCAGGCTCTGATAAAGATTCGGATTCTACAACCAGTAAAAGCGGGCAAAACAATGCTGGTTCCGGAAAACAGTCAGATATCGGCAACAATAATGGTGCCAGCGATGAACCAGATTGGATAAATATTAAACAGTCTGGTGGTTCGGACACCAGTACCCAAAGCAATGCCGGTGGCGAAGCAAACGCCAATCAATCAAAAACCGAAGCCGATACCAAGTCAATCCCGAAAGCCAATTCGAACCGGGACACTGACGGGAATTCAGACGCAGGATAAGACGACAGAATTTAACACTACTTAATAATACTGACCAAAGCTGATTATTTTGGATTGCAGATATAGACGATCAATGCAAAATCTTCAGCTATTCTAGTTGCTGTCAGTTAATATG
>JAAZDI010000297.1 GCA_012512295.1 Syntrophomonadaceae bacterium | reverse complement strand
GGCCAACTCCCCTTTCGTTAATTTTTCCATTGATTCCCTTTCGTTTGCCAATATTTAAACAACTTCCAGAAATAATGCTTTGCCGATTTGAGTTATTTGGCATAGAATTTAAGCAAGACTCGTGCCAGGCTTTAACCCCTGCCGGGACAAACGATGGAACCCGCTCCCTAATTTATTAGGCTGCCGATTTGATATACCGGGTTAATCAAACCCTTGAAAAACAAAGGGAAAATTGCGCCCTACCATTTTGGCATAGTTTCAAAATGATAGTCTGCTCAAGAAAGGATAAGCAGGAAATAAATAATTTTAGTCGAATAAATATCTTTAGAGTAATTCGAGGACGGAAGGTGAGAAGATGAGCCAAGTCTTCCCCGGTCATGATGCTATTCAAAGCCTGCCGCCCAGTCAGGGGGTAGCCCCGGATAAGAAATTGCAGGGAATCCTGGAAAACGCGATTGTGCCCATTATTGCCATTGGACTGGATGGGCATTTAATTGAGGCTAACCCGGCTTTCTTAAAGCTTCTGGGCTGCCAGCCGGAGGACCTGCCGACCCTGAATATTCGCGCGCTCTCTTTGCCGGAGGACCCGAATATGTTTGATCGACTAATTGCCGGCGAAATTGATTCATACGTCGTTGAAAAACACTATCGGCGCATGGACGGCCAAACTGTCGATGTCATGGTTTCCGCTTCCGCCCTGAAAGATTCGAAAGGCAACCTGCATTCGGCGGTGGTGGTTATTCAAGACATGTCCAACTATAAGGCCCTGGAACGTAAACTAGTCGAAGAAAAGCAGACTTTTGAAAGCATGCTGCGCAACTTGCCGGTCGGGGTGTACTATGTTCGGGATGGGCAGATTGCCTACACTAACCCGGCCTTCTGTCAAATTTTCGGCTATACTGAATCAGAAATTATCGGTCGTTCACCGGATATTCTGTTTGGCCAGGACAACCAGGTCCGGATTGTCCAAAATTTTCCCCGCTTACTCCGTAAAAAAGAAAAGAAGCTGCATGCCGAATTAGAAGCCCGTAACAAACAGGGTGAACCGGTTTATATTGAATCAATTACCACCACTGGCTATATCGATAACCAAGACTGTTTAATCGGAATCGTGAATGACGTCACCGCTCGCAAGCAATTAGAGGCCAGATACCGTCTGCTTTTTGAGGCAGCAAATGATATTTTTCTGGTCCTTGACCCGGTAACCCTGCGGATTCTGGATGTCAATCCTAAAGGGCTTGAGGTGTATGGCTACTCCCGCAAGGAAATGCTGAAAATGACGATCAGGGATATTACTCTGCCTTCCTCAACTGCCAAAGCGGAAGACGGTGAATCGGAGGAATTTTACTGGCCGGTGGGAGTTTATCCCCGGACTCAGGTGCGCAAAAACGGCGAACAGATCCCGGTCGAAGTAAGCTCAGCCTTGACCGATTGGCAAGGTCGGAAGGCAATAATGAGTATCATCCGCGACGTGACGGAACAGCGTCGGCTGCAACAGCAGCTAATGCAGGCTGATAAGTTAGCCTCGCTGGGCAGCTTAGTGGCCGGAATTGCCCATGAAATTAATAACCCGAATAACTTTATCACTTTTAATATCCCTATTCTGGAAGATTATTGGAAGGAAGTGTTCCCCATCCTGGATGCCTATGCCGCCAAGTATCCGGGGTGGCAGGTCCTGGGTATGCCATATGAGGAATTCCGCGCTGATGTCCTAAAACTGCTCAATAATATGGAACATGGCTCGGACCGGATAAACGCGATTGTCGCCGAATTACGGGACTTCGCCCGTATTCAAAAAGATGAGTTCCGGGCCGCGGTTGATATTCAAAAACTGGTTGACCGGGTAATTACCTTGACTGGGAAACAGGTCAGCAAGCTGGTAACTTCCTACCGGGTCGAACTAGCGGAGAACCTGCCGGAGATTGTGGTCAACCCGGCTCGAATTGAGCAGGTTCTAATTAATCTAATCTTGAATGCAGCCCAAGCGGCAGATAAAGAAAATTCTTTTGTTTTCTTAAGGGGTAAGAAGGATCCGGCCAACGCCGGCCGAATTATATTCGAGGTTGAGGATAATGGTTGCGGCATGGATGAAGCAGTTCGTTCCCGCATTTTTGATCCCTTCTTTACAACCAAGGAAGGGGTTGAGGGGACTGGCTTGGGTCTGTCGATTTCCTATGCGATTATTGAGGACCACGGCGGATCAATCAGTGTGGAAAGCGCGCCGGGTAAGGGTACCACCGTCAGGGTGGCCTTGCCAACCGGAACATAGTGGGACACGGGGTCAGGTGGGGCACGGAATGATCATTTATG
>JAAZDI010000296.1 GCA_012512295.1 Syntrophomonadaceae bacterium | reverse complement strand
GTCGGTTATGTGGCAGCGAGCGTAAAGATCGTCAAAGATTCCCGGGTAGGTGATACCATCACCTCGGCGGAGAACCCGGCCCCGACCCCATTGCCCGGTTACCGGGAGGCAACCTCGATGGTTTATTGCGGTCTGTACCCGGTAGAAGCGGCTAATTATGCTGATTTGCGGGATGCCCTGGAAAAATTAAAACTGAACGATGCCTCCCTGCGTTACGAACCAGAAACCTCAGCTGCTCTTGGGTTCGGCTTTCGCTGCGGCTTTTTGGGTTTGCTCCATATGGAAATTGTCCAGGAACGGTTGGAACGGGAATATGGCTTGGCCTTGATAACCACAGCCCCGAGTGTGGTTTACCGCGTGACCAAAAGTGATGGGGAAGTGGCCTTGATTGATAACCCGGCTTTTTGGCCGGCCACTCCTCAGATCGAGCGGATTGAGGAGCCGTTTGTCAAAGCCACGATTATGGTGCCGACTGATTTTGTTGGGGCGATCATGGAACTGGCTCAGGAAAAACGCGGGGTTTTCTTAAACATGGAGTATGTCTCAGCTTCGCGAGTCATGATCACTTATGAACTGCCGTTGAGCGAAATAATCTATGACTTTTTCGACCAACTTAAATCGCGGACCCGAGGCTATGCCTCACTGGACTACGAACTGGTGGGTTATCGGGAGTCGGAACTGGTAAAACTGGATATCCTGGTAAATGCCGAACCAGTCGATGCCCTCTCCTTTATAGTCCACCGGGATCGGGCTCAGCAACGCGGCCGCAGCTTGGTCGAAAAACTGCGGGGGCTGATTCCGCGGCAGCTTTTTGACGTTCCTATTCAGGCAGCGATTGGCAACAAGATCATTGCCCGGGAAAATATTCGAGCCCGGCGAAAAGATGTGCTGGCCAAGTGCTACGGTGGGGATATAACCCGAAAACGTAAACTGCTGGAAAAACAGAAAGAGGGCAAAAAGAGAATGAAGCAGGTGGGGAATATTGAGATCCCCCAGGAAGCTTTTATGGCGGTGCTAAAGGTGGAATAATGCGTGAACTGAACTAGTTCACAACTAGGCTTAATGCTTATAAAGACGATGTTATCTGAGCTAAAAGACCTTTGAGGATAATTAATATCCTTAAGAGGTCTTGTTGCTTTTAATAGATATTATAAATGTTGTGATTTAGGGCAGAATAACTTTGAGCTAAATTTTACAGAAAAAGGCATGACCGCGAAAAAGCTTGGAAATAGTCGAAATAATGAGGACGTCATACAACTTATAGTTCTCTATAGAGTTGTCTACGTTGACAGAGTTTTTTGGTTTAGTTAAACTGTAAAATAATGTGGATACAATCGGTTTTATGATATTCACTCAATTATTAATTATTACATACATCTGTTACCTATTTATTACTAATTTACCAGGGATGATAAAGGATCATGAATAAAATTTCAGTTAGAAACTTAACTAAAATTTACGGCAGCCATCCGGACCGGGCCTTGGCTTTGCTTTATAAAGGTTTAAGCAATGAGGAGATTAGGAAACAAACCCGGCAGGTAGTGGGGGTCAAAAACATTGATTTTTCCGTAGCCGCTGGGGAAAGTTTTGTAATTATGGGTCTTTCCGGCAGTGGCAAATCTACGCTTTTAAGATGCATTAACTGTTTGATTAAGGCTACTACCGGCGAGATTCTAATTGATGGAGAAGACATCACCCAAATGTCTTCCAAGCAATTAACCCAGGTGCGTCGAGAAAAAATGGCGATGGTTTTTCAGCGTTTTGCCCTGTTGCCGCATCGGACTATCCTGGATAATGTGGCCTATGGGCTAGAAGTAAGTAGTGTTCCTAAACCGAAACGGTATGAACAGGCCATGCAGGCCCTGGAAATGGTGGGTCTTAAAGGATGGGAAGATTATCGGCCGAATAACCTGAGTGGTGGTATGCAGCAACGGGTCGGGATAGCCCGGGCACTAGCCACAAATCCCGATATTCTTTTAATGGATGAGCCCTTTAGTGCCCTAGACCCGCTTATTCGCCAGGAAATGCAGGATGAGTTAATGGAACTGCAGAAAAAACTCCAAAAAACAATAATTTTTATTACCCATGACCTAGATGAGGCCTTAAAAATCGGGGACCGGATTGCGCTAATGAAGGATGGGGAAATTGTTCAAATGGGGACACCAGAGGATATACTATTATCACCAGCCACCGAATACGTGGCTCGTTTTGTGGAAAACGTTGACCGCTCCAAGGCCTTGACAGCAGCGACTGTGATGGTCAAACCAAGGTCTGTTGTTTACCCGAAGGATGGGCCGATGACGGCCCTGCGGGTAATGGAGAAACACGGGATGTCGACCTTGTTTGTAACAGATCGAGTTGGCAAAATGATTGGTTATATTCGGGCTGAAGATGCTTCTGAAGAAGCCAGCCGCGGAGAGAGACAACTAGATGCGATTATTCAGCGGGATATGCCGCTGGCAGCCCCGGATACCCCGCTGTGTGACTTGTTAGAAGTTCTGGCGCACACCAAGGTGCCGGTAGCAGTTGTCGATGAACAGGAGATTTTAAAGGGAGTTTTGGTCAGAGGGTCAGTAATCGCTGGTCTGGCTGGTGGAGGAGGAGAGATTAAGCTTGAATCAGATACCTCGCATTCCAATAGGTGAATGGATAGATAACGGAATTCAATACCTGGTAGACGTAGGTAGCGGCCTAACTGAAGAGATATCTGATTTTCTATTGGACGTTCTTTCCTGGCTGCAAAATCTTTTGCTGTCTATTCCCCCGGAACTGTTATTAGTAATCATCGCCCTGCTTGCTTGGCGGTTAGTGAATAAGCAAATCGCTATTTTTTCGGCAGTGGGGCTATTTTTAATTTATAACATGCAGCTCTGGCCACCGGCCATGTTGACCCTGTCCATGGTCTTGGCTTCCGTGCTGTTGTGTATTGTGATCGGGCTTCCACTGGGAGTACTAGCGGCCAAAAGTGATATGGCCTACCGGATAGTCATGCCGATTTTAGACTTTATGCAAACTTTACCAGCTTTTGTCTATCTTTTACCGGCGATTTTCTTTTTTGGCATTGGGGTGGTTCCGGCGATTATTGCCACGTTGATATTTTCAATGCCACCGGTAATCAGGCTGACTAACCTGGGCATAAGGCAGGTGCCTGAAGAACTGGTTGAATTGGGCAGTTCTTTTGGCTCAACCTTTTTGCAGATGTTAGTCAAGATTGAATTGCCTCTGGCTAGACCCACTATCATGGCAGGGATCAACCAGTGTATCATGTTATCTCTTTC
>JAAZDI010000295.1 GCA_012512295.1 Syntrophomonadaceae bacterium | reverse complement strand
GGCCAGCTCCGCGGGAGCGAAGGCAACAAGAATAACCCGGGCTAATTCGCCTCGGTTCAAGGGAGCCTCCGGCTCAAATCGGCTATTCCCTCTCAAGGTAAGGCTGCCCGCTGCCAGCGCAGCCTGAATCTGGTTAGCGGCCCAGTGTTCGGCTGGCACATCTTTTAGTTCCGGCGGGCTCGTTGGAGAAACCGGGGCGGTTGATAACCTTACCGCCAAAGCAGCGGCTTCTGCCCGACTAATATACTGATCCGGGCGGAAGGTGCCGTCTGGATAACCGGTCAAGTAACCCGCCATAGCCACCGTCATCACCGCTGAATAGGCCCAGTGATCAGTTGGAACATCGTAAAAGCCATTTGCCGCAACAGCCGGGAGGGTTAAACCCAAGGCCTTGACCGTAATAAAAGCAGCTTGGGCTCGGGTTACCGGCTCCCAGGGATGGTAGGTTCCATCCGGATACCCGGTAATCAGTCCTCGCTGAGCTAGATAATTAATAATACCATAGTTAGGATTATTGGCTGCTACATCCGAAAAAGAGCAAACCCTAATAGGTTGGCCTTCAGCCTTTTCTGAGCTGACTGAGGTCAACCGGGCTCCTGTTAAGCAAAATAGTATACAGAAAAAAACAAGTAGACCGGCTCTCTTGATAAACGCGGCTCTCATAGCGAATCACCTTCCCTTTGATACTCAAACCATACATACCCAAAGTGGCACATTTGTTACAGAATTAAATTAATGCTGGTGGCGCCTATCCATATATAGATATTTTCTACGATTTTAGCTATACTACAGATAATTCTCTTTTCTGGTGGGCTCGAGGAATATCATTCCTATGAAATTCTATTTTTTTGAAATTTTATTTTCCATTATAAGCTATAATCTGGCAATTTACTAGCTTAACATACCGGTCTTACTAATATATTTTTAAACGCTTAACGCAACGCTATCAAAAAAACCGGTCCAATGGGTTCCATTGATTATGAAGATGTCTCTAAACTAACCGGCATATGCATCAAATGCTGTGCTTGTGTCAAAAATTGTCCGACTGAGTCGAAATATTTTGATGATGAAAACTTTCTAAAACATAAACTTGAACTAGAAATTGATTTTGCCGCTCGACGAGAACCGGAATTATTTATCTAAGTAAACGGACGAAAGCGAGGTAAGGTTATGGATACTGGCAATCTTACGCAGTCGGAATTAATTAAGATTATACGGGAATCTCGATCAATCGCGGTAGTGGGATTATCTGCCAACCCGAACCGGGACAGTTTTCTGGTAGCGGCTTATTTGCAACGAGTCGGTTATCGAATTATTCCGGTCAATCCTTTTGTGGCAGAAGTGCTGGGGGAAAAGGCTTACCCTACTCTAAAAGAGATTCCGCCGAATATACCAATCGACATTGTTGATGTCTTCCGGCGGAGTGAAGAGGTGCCGCAAATTGTGCAGGAGGCTGTATCATTAAAGAACCCGCCGCGGTTAATCTGGCTCCAACTTGGGGCTGACAACAAGGAAGCGGCGGAGTACTCCAGAAACAACGGTATTCCCCTGGTAATGCACGCCTGCCTGCGGGTGGAACACGCCCGTTTAATGAAAGGAGAACAGTTAGAATAGTAACCGTTAATAAAACGTCTATTGATTATTCGGAGCCCAATTACTCCTGCATTTCGCCTGCCTGATAGCTTTGCCGGACCTCCTCAACCGTTTTGCCATCGCCTCCGGTTAAAACCTTTATTCCGACACTTTCCAAAGACATAAAGGCTTTACGGCCTATTTTTGGGGCAATAACTATCCCCACATTCTTTTGGAGCAAAACCTGAACAGCTCCGGTTCCAGCACCGCGAGCTGCTTCAGTGCCCGTGTTAGGTAGCACCTCATACTTGTTAGTGACCGGGTCCCAGATCATAAAACAGGCACAGCGGCCAAACCTCTCGTCCACGGGGGAAGATGGGGATGTTCCGGTAGAACAAATCGCAATCTTTTTAGATGTGTTCTCGGTTTCTTTAGATTTATTAAATACTAAATCCTCTTGCCATCTAGCACATTGTTCATCCCCCATTAGATAACGTCCATGGCGCCGGCAAAAACGGCCCCCTAAACAATAGTCTCCTCCCTCAATCCGGATAGCTTTTGCCTTAGTCAATGCTTCAGCTATTTTGTAGCGGGCATCGGTTAAAACACGTTGAAAAGTAGGTCGAGAAACTTGCATGTGCTGGGCACATTCCTCCTGCTCTAAACGCAATAGATCCTTTAAACGAATGGCCTCCAACTCTTCGACCTTAAGAATTACTTCTTGCAGGTCGCCACGGGAAATACCCTGAGGTTTATAGAAATTCACCTTAGGCTCGCAACTCACTCGACGGCATCTTGGTTCTCTAGGAATATCGATTAGCCCCTTTCCGATTTAATATTCATAATTAAAATGCAGGAAGCCCGATCAATAGCCGTTTCCTTATTGCTATATAAAAAAAGCTCTGCCGTAAGCTTAACTTTTTTACAGCAGAACTTCAATCCCCCAGAACTAAACTTGAAATTGAAGAGCCAATTTAAATAAAGAGGTAATTTAAATTATTTTTTCTTCATAATTATATTTGTAAAATTTCGATCAAATAATATCCGGCTAGCCCTTCTCCTCTTCTGATCCCCGAAAAATTAGCTCAAGTTCTTTGGCCCGTACAAAGTCGTGGACGCGGATATTAACCTCGTTTACTCCAGCTACTTTTTTACTTGCGCGTTGAATATTATTTTTTAATGATCACAGGTATTAACTCCCGTGACTAGAGCATTGTTCAAATAGTCGATAACCAACTTTTCGGGGGAATTCACCGGGGCCCCGACAATTACTTTAATCCCTTTCATGTTAAATAACGATTGGGCCCGGCTGCCCATTCCCCCGGCAATTATGACATTGGCTCCTAATTCAGCCAGCCATTTTGGTAAAACTCCTGGCTCATGCGGGGGAGGAATAAGTAATTCCTGGTTAATAATAGTTTTCGTTTGTTCATCAACCTCAATCAAAGCAAATTGTTCGCAATGGCCAAAATGCAGGCAGAGTTGCTTGTTGACAACTGGTATGGCAATTTTCATTCAGTATCCGTCTCCTTTTGATTGAATCTATTAATCTTAATAATCATTAGATTTCAAGTATCTGCTGAAGACTATCCCACATTTTTCTTATTTCCTGACTAATAGCTCCATCAGAATACTCGACAACACTTACCCCGGCGACCTGTGCCTTAGTCACATCAGAATCATAAGGTATCTTTCCCACCACCTGGATGTTTAATTGATTACAGACTTCTTCAATGTCTCTAGCCATGTCCTGGTTAATATCTGCCTTATTAATACAGGCAACGGTGGGAATGCTGAAGTGTTTAGTCAGGTCAACGATTCGCCGCAAATCATGCAAACCCGAAAGAGTAGGTTCGGTTACGACCAAGACCAGGTCCGTGCCGGTAATAGAAGCAATAACCGGGCAGCCAATGCCCGGGGAACCATCGGCGATCAATAACGAATGATTACCATTTTCGGCTAAGTTTTTCGCCTTGGTTCGAACCAGGGTCACCAGCTTGCCGGAGTTCTCCTCAGCAATACCCAACCGGGCATGCACCATCGGTCCATAGCGGGTATCGGAAACAAACCAGTGACCGGCCAGATTGTCGTTAAACTCAATCGCGTCTACCGGACAAAAATGAACACAGGCCCCACAACCCTCACACGAAAGCTTATTAATTATAAAATCCTCACTTATCGCCTCAAACCGGCAAACCTCAAGACACCGGCCACATTCAATGCATAGTTCTTTATCAATAAAAGCTGTTTTCCCGCTTTTAAACTCATGCTTTTCCAGCACCGTCGGCTTTAAAACTAAGTGGAGATCAGCAGCATCCACATCACAATCTGCCATCACTTTATTCTTGGCTAAAGCGGCGAAGGAAGCCACTATGCTGGTTTTTCCGGTCCCCCCTTTGCCACTTACAACTACCAGTTCCTTCATGAACCTAACCCCCGTTCCATTCACTTAACGCAACTAATCCAGTCAAGCTTCTTCCCAGAAAGATTATTGGTGCAGGAAGCGGGTACAGTTGAACGCAAGTAATCCAGGCAAGCTTCTGCCCTGAGGTTTTTAGGGTAACAATGCCCCGGCCAGGATACCAAATTTCCCACTGTAGGCCGGAATATTCTTTAAAACTAACCCCCCGGTCGAATAGGTCTTGGCTATTTCACGATCCTCTGGAATCTCCATGAGAATCGGGATACCTTCTTTTGAACAGTATTCCTGTACTC
>JAAZDI010000294.1 GCA_012512295.1 Syntrophomonadaceae bacterium | reverse complement strand
CGGCTAGGATGGCCCCAAAATAAGTAATATAGACTCCTCCCTGTGCAGCTGCTCCAAGAAGCAAATTCTTCGGATTGGAAATCAACGGACCAAAATCAGTTAAAGCCCCGAGTCCTAGAAAGATCAAACAAGGGATTATTTCTGTTTTAATTCCGTAGTTATAAAAAAACCAGAGCAGCATGTTTTCTTCCATAAGATGCGCCTTAGGTAAATTAGCTAATAAAATTCCGAAACCAATCGGCAACAATAACAAAGGTTCAAATTCCTTTTTAATAGCTAAATACATGACAATCATAGCAATCAGCCACATAATTACCTGTTTGATTGTCAAGACCGATAATCCGCTGGCATCAAACAACTCCCGAAAAATCTCTAACATTCCTAACCTCTCCCTATTTTAAAATCTCAAATTTGTAATTACTAAATAAGTAAGATAATAAAGTTCACTTAGTAAGTTCATTCAGTTATTCGACTAATGATAAACGAAGTGGCATATACAGAAATCATCAATAAAGTCAGCACAATAAAAACGCTTAATTGGCCGTAAAGGCAAACACGCCAAACCAAATCCCACTCTATACCGGAAAACATCATATCCCTCCCTACCTGGTTACTTGTTATAACGTACTAGATTGTTCAAGAAATCAACTAAATTTAGAAAAATTAACAATCTTCGCAACTTAATAATTTACGGATTAAGTCGAAAATAAATTCCTAGAGACAAATAAAATTGCTCCCGCCTAATCTACTGCATCACCCTTTCCAAAACTATTAAATTCGACAAAATGTTATTAATTAATACAAATAATATAGCAAATTATAGTTATTAAGTATCATTAATCACAGTGAACCATTGACAAACACTGTCTTCAGCTTACCAAATATTAATTAACGTGTATAGACCCTAGACTCAAGCTTTTTGTATAAAAAACAAAGCCGGAGCTAATACTTTAAGCAGGTATTAGCTCCGGCCTACCTAGCGCAGAATACGACAATTCTCGCGCTCAATCTGCCCGGCTGCAATCCTGTATCTGATGGTTAGCTAATAACTGTTCCGGTGTTCTCAATAATCATAATACCTCAGTTTGCTTATATATCACCCAGGTTGAGTGTTATATCCGTCAAACTCCGTATATTTATCCCAAAAAATTATTAGCTCTTTAACCTAAGCATAGAATTATTCAGTTTTTTAATATAAGAATATCAGATGTTTACCGCGAAACAAATACCTGCAAACCGTAAATACTGTATACTTAATTTTGGGCAACCTATTATTATTTAAGCTTATAATCTATTATAATAAAACCTTAATCAAACTAATGACAAAAAACGACCCAAAAGAGTATGACCGACAAATAACAACTCTACAGATCAAGCACCAGCCGCTGCGCTCGTTCTTCAACATTGGCCATAATCTCTTTTTCATTGAGCGTCAGTACCTGGCTGTTTTCGACAACTATTCGGCCGTCTACCACCACTAATTCTACGTCCGAAGCGAGGGCTGAATAAACCAGATGGGACACGATATCGTGGCGCGGACAAAAATGAGGTTTATTTAGATCAATTAAGATGAGATCTGCTTTATAACCAGTGATTAAGCGACCAATCTCTTGCTCTAGTCCCAAAGCCCGGGCCCCACCCCAAGTAGCCATCTCCAAAGCCTGATAAGCTGGTATAACAGTTGGATCACCAGTAAAGACTTTGTGCAACAAAGCCGCGCTACGCGTCTCTTGCAGCAGATCAAGATTGTTATTACTGGCGGCTCCGTCAGTGCCCAGACCAACGGCGATCCCTTTTTGCAACATTTGTGGTACCGGCGCGACCCCACTGGCCAACTTCATGTTGCTCTCCGGATTGTGAGCGACACCAACGGCACGTTGGTTAAGAATCTCGATATCCTGGTCATGCAGGTGGACGCAATGAGCAGCCAGAACGGGCCGCTGAAAAAGCCCAGTCTGCTCCATTAACTGGACTGGGGTCAGACCATGCTCCTTGAAGATATTCTCGACCTCGTCCCGAGTCTCGGCTAGGTGGATGTGGATCCCTACCCCCAGCTGGTCAGAGTGGGTGATCACTTTTTTCAAATACTCAACGGGACAGGTATAAGGCGCATGAGGCCCCAACCGGGTAGTAATTCTTCCCTGAGCCTGTCCATCCCAATTCCGAACAAAATCAACTCCTTCAGCCAGAGCTTGTTCGGCATTGGGTCCGACGCCTACCAAGCCACGAGATAACGAAGCCCGGATACCTGAGATTTCGACGGCCTTGGCCACCTCATCCATGAAGAAATACATGTCCGCAAAGCAGGTAGTGCCTGATTTCAGCATTTCCAGATTGGCCAGCAGCGTTCCCCAGTAAACATCCTCGCCGGTTAAACGGTCTTCCGCCGGGAAAATTTTTTCCTGCAGCCAAGGCATTAAAGCCATATCATCCGCATAACCGCGCAATAAAGTCATGGCCGCATGGGTATGGACATTAACCAAACCGGGCAAGGCCACCTTGCCCCTGGCCTCAATCGTTCGCTCCGGCTGCCAGTCAGCCGGTAGCTGTCCGGATTTAGTTAATTCTCCAGTCGAGGCTACCCCGCGAATCAAATTCCCTTCAATGGCAATATCGCCCTGGGGAAGATAATCATCTTTACCAGTCATGGGTAATATGGCACAATCACGAATTAGGATTCTCATTGCTGCTTCCCCCTTAAACTGAACCGTCAACAAAATGATTATTTTTAAATCTAGCGTTAGAATTATAGCCAGTTGGCATCTTGTCGCTATTGGGCTAATATTATCCGTTT
>JAAZDI010000026.1 GCA_012512295.1 Syntrophomonadaceae bacterium | reverse complement strand
TTTTAGCACCCGGGGCAGAACCAAAATTGTTAGGGGTACCCGGTGAGCTGGAATTACGCGGTAAAGGCGTAAGCTATTGTGCCACTTGCGACGCTGAGCTTTTTCGAGATATGGAAGTATTAGTGGTTGGCAGCGGGGACGCAGCAATTGAAGAAGCCAATTATTTAACTCGATTTGCTTCCAAGGTGACCGTGGTAGTTATGCATGAGGAAGGTCAAGTTGATGCCAATGCCATTGCCTTTGAAAAAGCCAAGGCTAATCAAAAGATTAACTGGATTTGGCATACAGTAGTTGATACAATTAATGGTCAGCAAAAAGTTGAATCAGTTACGCTGCGTAATTTAAAAACAGGAGAAACTTGGCAGTTATCGACAAGTGCGGTTTTTATTTTGATCGGCACCAATCCTAAGACCAGTTTGTTCAAGGGATTATTGCAATTAGACGAAAAAGGATATATTGCAACCGATGAAAAAATGCAGACATCAATCGAGGGCGTTTATGCTTGTGGTGACGCTCGGGCTAAGTACCTAAGACAGGTCGTTACAGCTGTCTCTGACGGGGCGATTGCAGCTGTAGCCGCGGGTCATTACTTAAATGAAAGCGAATTTTTTAATCGGGAAGTTTTGCAGATTAAAGACATGGTAGTGGTTGGCTATTACCGACCAGATAATCAGGAAAGCCTGTCTGTATTAAGCGAGGTTGAACAATGGCTGAATGAACATGGCCAAGTAAGACTGGTTCGGATTGATGCTTCCAGAAATGAACTCCTTACTCGACGCTACCAGATTAAGTCAGTGCCGATGTTTCATGTTTTTAGGGACGGACGACTAACCAAAACTATTGTTGGACATATTAATCAGCCTGAACTTGATCAGTTAGTGAAGTCGAAAACGACTGATGCTCTGGCGGCTAAGTGAGGCTGACAAATTTCCAATCCGCTTAGGGAAGGTTAACAGACATCTTGCCTTCATTTTGGCTTCATTGGTGCGAAATTAATCGGACTATGGTAAACTCGACTTAGTGAGCTCGTTCAGCTTCGCTGAATATCAAGGTTTAAATGGATATTCTGCTTCAGTTGAAGTTACCTTTAAATAAGGTAACCCCGCTTATAGAAGGGGCAGTCTTTTGATTACAGAATAATTAGCTAATTCATTGAAAGCCTTCCGAAAACATTTGTTTCTTGAAGATTAGGGGAAAAGCTGTGTTGGAATACCTTTTGTTAACGCTTACAGGGATTGCGGCCGGGGCTTTAGGCGCACTGATTGGGGTTGGTGGTGGGTTTATTGCAGTGCCGCTGATGATTCTTGGATTGGGCATGTCGCCTTTGGCAGTTGTGGGAACTTCAATCACGATGGTCTTTTTTAATGCTCTTTCCGGTTCATTGGCTTACTGGCGTCAACAAAGAATAGATTTAGCTTCCGGCTGGCGGTTTGCCTTAGCTACCTTTCCCGGAGCGATTATTGGGTCACGACTAACGGAGTTTTTTACTGGCCGTTCCTTTAGCATTGCTTTTGGTATCCTTCTAATTATTTTGGCAGTAACCATGTTTGGTAATGAACGATTCACAAAACATAGATTAAATGATTCAGCAAAACACGCCATAAATAGTTGTCAGAATCGTCCTCTCCTTTTTGGGTGGGTAGAAAGAGCATTTCGGGATATCGAAGGAAATGAGTATTGTTACCGATTTAATGAGTATTTAGGCATCGTCTTAAGCTTTGGCATTGGTTTTATTTCTAGTGCCGTAGGCATTGGCGGCGGGATTATTCATGTCCCGTTATTGGTATTGGTACTGAAATTTCCTCCCCATGTAGCGACTGCTACTTCACTTTTCATTTTAACTTGGTCAGCCTTGGTCGGATCACTGACTCATTTGACTTTGGGACACTTTCAGTGGTCATTGGCGATCTTTTTATCTGGGGGAGGAATTCTGGGGGCTCAATTAGGGGCAGCTTTCTCGAGAAGGATTTCCGGCGATAGCCTGGTTAAGGCCTTTGCCCTAATTCTAGTCATTGTTGGCATAAAAATGATCTTTGATTAGTCAATAGGGAGGGATTTTTTGAAAGAAAATAATAACTCGAATTTTACCTGGAGAGCTTACATTATTTTTAAAGTTTTTTTTAGCATCGTCCTAGAATTTGCCTTCGATAGATTTCAAAGGATCTTCCGCGGAATTGAAAGTATGGATCGATTGCGGCCGGAACTTTATCGCCGGCAGGCAGTTCGACTGCGGGAAACTGCTATTATGCTCGGTGGGGTTTGGATTAAGCTGGGTCAGTTTTTTAGTACCAGAGTGGACCTGCTGCCCCGAGAGTATACGGAAGAGTTATCTAAACTGCAAAATGAGGTTACTTTTGAAGACGCATCCGGGATCATCCAGGTAATTGAACAGGAATTTGGTAAACCGA
>JAAZDI010000293.1 GCA_012512295.1 Syntrophomonadaceae bacterium | reverse complement strand
ATTTCATTGGCTACTTCGAATTTAAATTTATCCAAAGCTGCACGGGCCTGTGGGACAACCGCATTATTCCGATTACGTGGCATTTTCGCACCTCCTTTCAATGTTCCGATTACTCGGTTTTCTTGTTTAATCCTGTCTCGCCAGTTAGTCACCGGACTGAATTTGGAGAGGAGAAAGCAAGGTTTTGAACCATCCGAAGCCCAGTTGCCTTTGCCTCATCGGGAACACCTTGCTTTCTTGATCTTATTATGTCTCTGAATTATATTTATATTCGAGTAAGTATTTGCTTTAATTGATGCTGATTACCTTGGAATAATTAAGTTGCATAAAAATAAGATACAATAAATTTATGACTAGTTTCGCGGGATATCCAAGCCGCCAAGGCTTTCCCGCGCCAGGAGATATAATTTTTGATAGTCCCTTCGCTCTAAATCGGGAGCTGTCTTAATTAGGGCTTGGGCTTCTGCTCTGGCAATTTCCAAGAGCTCATAATCTCGAACCAGGTCAGCCAGTTTGAGATTAGGTAAACCGTGCTGTTTCAGGCCAAAAAACTCGCCGGGCCCTCTGATCTTAAGGTCTTCCTCCGCGATCACAAAACCGTTGTTAGTCCCAGCCACAACTGCCAGCCGTTGTCGGGCCTCTGGGTAAGTGTTCTGGCTGACTAAAATGCAATAAGCCTGATGTTCACTCCGACCTACTCTACCCCGCAGCTGATGAAGTTGAGCCAGCCCAAACCGTTCGGCTCCCTCAATTACCATTACTGTTGCATTAGGGACGTTAACTCCTACCTCAACGACGGTAGTTGATACCAGGATATCTATCTCCCCCAGTCGAAAAGCATTCATTACTTGTTCTTTTTCATCAGGCCGCAAGCGACCATGGACCAAACCAATCCTCAGATCGGGAAAAACCTTTTCCTGCAAATCTACGGCCAAACTACTGGCTGCCTCTAAATCCAGGCTTTCTGATTCTTCAACTAGGGGACAGACGTAATAAGCCTGCCGGCCTAACTGAACCTGCTCGCGGACAAACTGATTCAATCTCAACCGGTAGCTTTCATCAACTACATAAGTCCGCACTGGTTTTCGGCCAGGAGGTGATTCATCGAGGATTGACAGATCAAGATCACCGTACAGAGTTAAGGCCAATGTCCTCGGAATTGGGGTAGCCGTCATCACCAAGAGATCCGGTGCTTTGCCTTTTTGCTGCAGCTTGACTCGCTGCCTAACTCCAAAACGGTGCTGTTCATCAATCACGACCAACCCTAATTGCTGAAATTCTATTCCCTCCTGAATCAGGGCTTGGGTTCCAACCACCACTGGAATTGTTCCCGCTTTGAGACCGGCCTCAATTGATCTTCTCTCGGCTCGGGGTTGACCGCCTTTAAGGAGAACTACCGGAATCTGCAGCGGAGCGAGCATTTGAGCCAGGGTTTGCTGGTGTTGTTCGGCCAGAATTTCCGTCGGAACCATCAGAGCTCCCTGTAAACCATTGGATACAGTCACGACTAACGCGGCAGCGGCTACAACTGTTTTGCCCGAGCCGACATCGCCTTGTAAAAGTCGGCTCATTGCCACCGGTCGCTGCATATCCGCGAGAATCTCAGACAGCACTTTTTGCTGAGCCGTTGTCAAACAAAAATCTAAGGAACGAAAAAACAAATGCAACCTTTCGGGATCTACCCGGTGCGCGTAGCCGGCTTGAGTCCGTCTTCCTTTGCCAAGAAGCGCTAAGCCCAATTGAAAGAAAAACAACTCCTCAAAACAGAGGCGGCGTCGGGCTGCCTTAAGCATCTGACGATTCGTGGGAAAATGAATTTGGCTTAACGCTTCTGTCAATGGCAACAGTCCATGACGTTTTAGTATCTCCTCCGGCAAGGTTTCCGGTACTTTGTCTAAAAAATCTGGCAGGGCGCGTTGCACTAAGCTGCGCAGAATGCGGCTAGGCAGGCCGTCTGTGGCGGTATAAACAGGGACAATTTGACTGTTAGATTGAGCAGCAGTCTCATCAAACTGCTCATACTCCCGAACTTGGATTTCCCAGCCACCCTTAAGCGCCGGTACTATCTTACCTGTAACCAGTAATTTTTGGCCTGGTTTTATATTTCTCATTAAATAAGGCTGATTAAACCAAACAGCGTTAAGACTCCCGCTCTGATCAACCAAAAGAGCCTTGATAACCACAACCTTCAATGAAGTCTGAATTCGGCTAACCGTCTGGACTGTGCCGATTACGGTAACTGGTCTCTCACTCGGACGGACATCTTTTAGAAGTGGCACCTGAGTGCGATCCTCATAATCGCGCGGATAATACCGCAATAAATCAGAGACTGTCTTGATTCCCAGTCGATTCAGCAATTTTACCCGCTGCGGACCAACACCCCGCAGAAATTGAATATTTGCACCAGATGGATCATGATATGAATTAACCTGGGCCGGGTCATTTTTTTTCGGCGGAAGCAACTCAGGCAAATATCCGGCGGCCTGGCCTCCGCAAGCCTGGTTCGATGGAGTCTCACCTGAAT
>JAAZDI010000292.1 GCA_012512295.1 Syntrophomonadaceae bacterium | reverse complement strand
CATCCCCTTGATGTTTCAAGCCCTGAAGCTTGTCGCTGCGCCGTCAACCGCCAATAATCCTTAGAAGCGGGAGCCTTTTGATTTAGATTAGGACCCGACCAAGAAAGGAAAAACCGAATGCTGGAAAGTGGAAAAATTTCTGGGATTCAGACCTTCTATATCCTAGTCTTTTTAGTCAGTGCCACCGCCCTGGAGTTCTTACCGGCCATCAGCTTTCAGGTGGCCGGTCGGGATGCCTGGATGGCCCCGGCCTTAAGCACCCTGGCCGGAATCTATGTAGCTCTGGTGATCACTTCCCTGGGAAAAAGGTTTCCGGACCAGACTCTGATCCAGTACCTGCCAAGTATTTTGGGTAACTGGCTAGGAAGATTAGTCGGACTCCTTTACCTGGTCTATTTTTTCTATACTAATTGCGTGGTTATTCGGGAATTTGTCGAACTGCCCAATATAATCCTCCCGGAGACTCCCCCTATCCTCCTAAAGGCCATTATGGTTTGGCTTTGCGCCTGGGCCGTGCGCGAGGGACTTGAGGTGCTGGCCAGGACCATCGAAATTACTTTTCCCGTTACCTTCCTCGTTTTTACGGGGGCGATCATTCTAGCCGTGATTACCGGGAAAGGATTTACACACAGCCTGTTGCCACTGCTCGAAAACGGAGTGGAACCAGTTATTCGAGCAACATTCACCACTAATGCCTGGCAAGGAGAAATAGTCCTGCTGGCTATGTTATTGCCCTACCTGGCCCGGCCCGAAGAGGGAAAGCGCCGGGCTATTTGGGCTGTCATTTTCCTGGGAGTAACGTTAACCGCTAATGCGATCATCAGCGCCCTGCTTTTCGGCCCAACCGTATCTCGCATGACCTTCCCGACCTTTTCCCTGCTCCGCATTGTCAACATCGGGGGGGTCGTCGAACGCTTGGAATCAATTGCCGTGGTCTTCTGGGTCATCAGTTTGTACGCCAAAACTGCCATCATTTATTATGTTACCGTTCTGGGTACTGCTCAACTGCTGAACCTGCGAGATTACCGACCCCTGGTCTTCCCCCATGGTGTAATCTTGGTTGCCCTGACTTACTACTTATTTGGCGGCAACATTGCCTTCGTTAAACACATCACCACTTCCTGGCCCCCGTTTGCCTACATCTTTGAATACTTGCTCCCCACCCTTCTCCTTTTCTTCGCCTGGATTCGAGGGAGGCACACTTTTGGTCATTCTGAACGAAGTGGAGAATCCCCGGCTTTTCGTCGACCCTCGGGAGGAAGAGGCAAACTATAAGCAAACTATAGAGTTAAGATTCTTCGTTCTATAAGGTTAAGCTTTTTCGTTCGGCTCAGAATGACAAACAGGATTGAGATACACGGTTTGGGTCGGATAGGCAAACTCGATTCCTTCCTCAGCAAAGCGATGGAAGATGGCCAGGTTTATTTGCTGTTGGAGATCCATATACAAATAATAGTCATTAGACAGTACAAAATACACAATCTCGAAATCCAAAGAAGATGACTCATAACTTTTGAAATGCGCCCGATCAAAACGGATTTTTGATCCCTGGGCCTCAATAATTTCTTTGAGCAAAGAAGGAATGGCTGCTAATTTTTCATAAGGGGTTTGATAGTTAATGCGAAGCGTAAAGACAACCCGCCGTTCCTGCATCTGCCGGTAATTCTGGATGCGGCTGTTCAACAAATCATGGTTTGAGAACACCAGTTGTTCACCAGATAAACTCCGGATCCGGGTACTCTTCAGACCAATATGCTCCACTGTCCCGTAAAAGTTGTCGACCAGGATAAAATCCCCGACAACAAAAGGTTTGTCCAGCAAAATAGTTAAGGAGCCAAATAAGTCACTCAAGATATTCTGGGCCGCCAGGGCGATCGCAATCCCCCCGATACCCAGGCCGGCGATCAGAGT
>JAAZDI010000291.1 GCA_012512295.1 Syntrophomonadaceae bacterium | reverse complement strand
GGCAAAGAGGTCTTTAAGGACATTATGGATGTCTTCAACGCTTTTTAGGTTGTTCTCTTTGATGAATTGCTTGATCTCAGCTCGGGAGACCAGTTTCTTCTTCTCCATATGTATTCCTGCCTTTCCGTTTCATTTTATATTCGGAAAGAGCAGAAGCACAATTTATTTTACACACTCTTCTTAGCTTCTATTCTTTTGTTACTAAGGCTTGAAAATCCCAACATAACAGGCACTGGTCTAATGCCAGTGCCTGTTTTAAGTCTTATTCTTGATCATTTCTTTAGTTTATCAAATCTTCCTGGATAGCGCATTAACGCCCATTGCCCAGGTACAACCACCAAGGAAATTGGGCCTCAGGCACGGTGAGCCGGTTATTTAACCTAACAGTAGTTACAGGATGATGATAAACTTGATCTTAACGTTACTCAGCTGCTATACGCACTATCTAAAGAAGTTATGGCTGGCTGGCAGCCTAACTAGATTGAACGGCTGCCCGGCTTAACCACTGGCAAGCCCTGGTCGCATAAAGGGCAAGCTTCCGGCGGATAAGAAACAATCTCCATCGTTAGGACTGCTTCCTTAGGCACCGCAAAACTAACCTGACCCCCGCTGCGGTCTACCAGGACCCCGACGCCGACTACCTCGCCACCCAGGTTTTTAACCAGTTCAATTACCTCCTGAACTGATCCCCCGGTCGTGATTACATCTTCCACCACCAGCACTCGTTCTCCCGGTTCCAAGGAAAATCCGCGTCGGAGACTCATAACCCCGTTTTCGCGCTCGGCAAAAAGACTCCTGACCTGACCGCCCAAAGCCCGGGCCACTTCCTGGGCGAGCACAATCCCACCTATCGCTGGTCCAATCACGACCTGCACCTCGGCCTCCCGAAACCGACGGGCCAGTTCTGCTCCCAACCGGCTGGCGTAAGCCGGGTACTGCAGCACTCGGGCACACTGCATATACTGGTTGCTGTGCCGACCGGAAGTTAAGCGGAAGTGTCCCTCTAAAAGGGCCTGGGATTCCTTAAACATAAATAAAGCCTCATCCTCGGTCAAGGGTTGCAACTTGCAAGCTGATTCATTCCTCACTCAATAACCGCCTTTCTTTTCGATTATTCTATCTCACATACTTTTTGATGATTGTTTTTAAACCTTACCCTTACCCCTCGTTCCTCACCCCTTACTCGCTCCTCACCCCTTACTCCTCCCTACAATTATTATCTACCCGCCTTCTCCATCTCCTGAACAATCGCCCGGGCAGCGGCGGCCGGGTCAGCTGCCTCGGTAATTGGCCGGCCCACTACTAAATAAGAGGCACCGGCAGCAATCGCCTCACCGGGAGTCATTACCCGTTTTTGGTCATTCAACTGGGATCCGGCTGGTCGAACCCCCGGGGTAACGATCAAAAACTCTGGTCCACAGGCCTGGCGAATGGCCCGAATCTCCTGAGGAGAAGCCACTACCCCATCCAGACCGGCTTTCTGAGCCAATTTAGCCCATTTCACTACCTGTTCAGTCAGATCTCGATCAATGCCGATTTCTTCGCGTAACTGCTGGGGGGTGATGCTGGTTAAGACAGTCACACCTAAGACCAGAGGAGGATTAACCCCGGCCGCTTTCGCCTCTTCATGGGTGGCAGCTACTGTTTGCCGCATCATTTCTTGACCACCGGCGACGTGGAGATTATACATGAAAACGCCCAACCGGGTCATGACCCGGCCTGCCTGCGCGACGGTGTTAGGGATATCGTGAAACTTAAGGTCCACAAAAACCTTACCGCCTCGTTGCATCAGGCGGCGCACGATCTCCGGCCCCTCACTGTCATATAACTGCATTCCGACCTTAAACGCCCCGACATGTCCCTCTAATGCTTCCACCAGTCTTTCCGCCTCGGTTCGCGTATCCACATCCAAAGCCACAATTAAGCGTTGTTTGACATCTAAAGACAATCAACTCAACTCCGTTCTTATATCTAGTCTCTAATGACCGTTCCTTTTCTTTAATAGACAAATATTATTGGGTGTTTGCTTTTTAATCCCTTCTGTCCCAAGGTATTGTAGGTTAACAAGACATTTTCCAGGCCCAGCCAACCAATTCATTAATATCTTTAATTCCGTTGGCCTCACAGTAGGCGGCCAGACCCGCGACTACCTCCAGAGTCGCCCGGGGATTAATAAAATTCGCAGTCCCGACCGCGACGGCAGTCGCTCCGGCCAGGATGAATTCTAAGGCATCTTCGGCAGTGGTTATCCCGCCCATTCCAATAATCGGCAAGTCAACGGCCTGAGCAACCTGCCAGACCATCCGGACCGCTACCGGCTTAATCGCCGGGCCGGACAGCCCGCCCACCACATTGGCCAACACTGGTCTTCGCGCCTGAACATCAATCGCCATTCCTAGCAAAGTATTAATCAGGGAGAGGGCATTGGCACCCGCCTGGGCTACGCTTTCCGCCATGGCGACAATATTGGTGACGTTGGGGGATAATTTAGCGATAACCGGTAGTTTGGTCGAAGCCCGGACCGCGCCGATTACTTCGGCGGCCATAACCGGATCGGTCCCAAATTGCAATCCGCCTTTTTTAACGTTGGGGCAAGAAATATTGACCTCCAGACCAGCCACGCCGGGAGCCTGATCCAGTCGTTCAGCGACTGCCGCGTAATCTTCCACTGTGTTGCCCGCAATGTTCACGATTACCGGCACACCCACTTCCCGCAAGTAAGGCAGATGGTCACGGATAAAGGCCTCAACTCCCGGATTTTGCAATCCAATCGCATTAAGCATGCCGGCTGGTGTCTCAACTATTCGCGGCACTGGGTTGCCCAGACGAGGTTCCAGGGTAATCCCCTTAACGGTAATTGCTCCAAGCTGACGCAGATCAAGATATGGGGCATATTCTGGTCCGAAGCCGAAGGTGCCCGAGCCGGTGGTGACTGGATTAACCATCCGGATCCCGCCAACATTAACCGCCAGGTTAACCGGGGACTGTTTATTGTCAACTTGGTCCCGACGATTCTGGACCTCGCACTCCTGAAAATCGCTCATCTGCGACTTACGTGAGCTATCTGAATTGGCTGGTTTTGCCCCGGGGAAGCTAGCTACCCTACTCATCCAGCAGCACCTCCTCTCCCCAGAATACCGGTCCTTCCACGCAAACTCGGGCGTACTTCCAGTCTGAGTCGGCTGCTAGGGCTAAAGAAGATTTAACATTATTATCATCCGATATTTCCTTATTCTTGCCTTCATCAGTTCTTGTTACTCGACAGACACAGGCTAGACAGGCTCCAACGCCACAGCCCATCCGCTCTTCCAGCGACACCTGCAGAGGAATCTGGTGAGCAGCGCACATTTGCCAAATTGTCCTGAGCATTGGGGCTGGACCGCAAGCATAGACACAGCCCGACCCAGCCGGAAGAACCGTCCCTCTGGTTAGCCAGTTCTTGAGTAGATCAGCGACGTTTCCTTTGACTCCTAGACTGCCATCATCGGTGGCTATCTCAACCCGAGCCCCAGTCTGCTCAAAGGCCTTTAATCCTAGTAAACCATCAGCCGAACGGGCGCCTAACAGAACCGTTACCTGGGAACCTTGATTCAATAAAGCCTCGATCAGGGGAAGCAAGGGGGCCACACCGATTCCGCCGCCAACAACCACGGCCTCATTTACCACCTGACCAAAAGGCAAAGAAAGACTAAATCCCCGACCAAGAGGGCCAATCACGTCCAGGGCTTCACCAGGCTGCATTCGACTGAGTCTGGCAGTTCCCTTCCCGACTACCCGATACAAAAGGGTTAGCGTTCCCTTGGTCCGGTCTATGCCATGCAAACTCAAGGGACGGCGTAACAGTGGATCTAGAGTATCTCCACAACGAACATGAACAAACTGCCCGGGTTGAGCAACTTTGGCCATTGCCGGAGCCCGGAAGGTTAACAGAAAATGTCTGGGGGCAATCTCGTGCTGCGTTAAAATGGGGGCTAGACAAAGCAAAGACATCCAATCGACCTCACAATACTAATTTGATTAATACCTATCCGGTATATTATAGGAGAAATAAGAATATCTTAACAGTGATAGGCCATAATGATTAATAAATACAATATCCATTAAATTTAATTATTGATATTAAATGGAAAGATGAGTCATTGTTGACAATCATTGTCTTTTCTGTTAGATTAATATCAAAGGCATCCCGCTCAAGCAAGCGGGGTGCCTACCGTATTTTTTAAAAAACATTACCATTTAATGGTCTTAGGAGGATACATTTATGATTTCTACTTTAACCAAAGAAACCCATGAAAAACTAATCAGCCATTTAGTAGATATCGAAGACAAAAAGGACCAACTAATTGAAGAATATTTTCCGAATCCGTCTAAAGAACGTTCAGAGTTTAAAGAATTACTGAGCAACTACCTTAATAAAATTAATCTTTTAATTAAAAATGTCTCAATTGTCGAGGCGGCCGAAAACGATTTTCCTTTTGTAATCGTCGGAAGTGAAGTTGAAGTTCAAGATCTGGAAAACGACGATGCCTTTAGCTTTCGCATCGTTCCGCCTTTTCAAGATACTTTGGGAAGCAATGATGTATCAATCTTATCACCAGTTGGCCGGAACTTATTATTAAAAAAAGTGAATGATCAGGTTATAATTAAGGCACCAGCTGGAGAATTCCGTTATCAGATTAAATCAATTAAGTTAAATCAATTAAGCTGATTGTATGAAAGACGTGATAACCATTAAAGGTTTTTTGCTGGTCCTTGATGATTTTAAGGTCTCTTGTTTAACACCTTGTGTCTGGAGGTGTTTTAAATTAAGAAAAAAAGTATTAAAACCTGGCAACGTCTTGTTATTTTTGCGGGTGGGGGTTTATTAGCTTTTTTACTCCTGGGATTATTTGCCGATAATTGGAACTGGGGTTTTCTAATAGGTTGGCTAACCGGCTCTGCACTGGGAACTCT
>JAAZDI010000290.1 GCA_012512295.1 Syntrophomonadaceae bacterium | reverse complement strand
GTGCCGATCCACCTTCTTATCGCCATATGTTACGAGCCACTCCTGTCGTTATTTTTTAGAGAGAATTCTTTATTACAACCTCCTTCTATAATTTTTATTTAGCCAACCTTAATTTTCCCCGATTTATATCATTTATGTTGATGAAAATCTGTATTTTGTGGCTGATATTCTCCAGCTCGCGATTTTATGTTATATCTCCATTTTTCTAAGTCATGCCAGTTCTTGGGAATAATAAATTAAAAATTTTTGCAAAAAATTATTATTGTGCATTATTTCTGTCCACGAGCTCGTTCCAACATTTCGATTGCGTGTTTACGGCTAACCGGACTATCTGTGTTTCCACCCAACATTCGTGAAATCTCCGTAATTCGCTCTTCTGCCGATAAGCGGGAGGTCAGAGTATGGGTCCGTCCGGCTAACACTTTTTTTTCTATTAACAAGTGGACATCAGCCCGACTAGCAATTTGCGCCGCATGCGTAACACAAATAACCTGATGGGAAATGGCTACTTCACTCAAACGAATCGCAACTGCTTCCAACGTCCGGCCACCAATACCGGTGTCGATTTCATCAAAAATCAACGTTGGTATCCGATCAGCTTGGGCTAATAAAGTTTTTAGGACAAGCATAATCCGCGATAGCTCTCCACCGGAGGCGATCCGCGCCAGCGGTTTGAGGGGTTCTCCTGGATTCGGGGATAACAGGAATTCTATTTCGTCCTGTCCGTTTACCGCCGGCTGTCCTCGCCATTGGAAATCAATCGTAAATTGAGCACTGGGCATGCCCAAAAAATTCAACCCCTGATTGATCCCCTCTGCCAAGACCGCCGCTGCTTGCTTCCGTCGTTCGGAAAGGCTACGAGCTAAGGTCCGATACTCTTCTTCAAGGTGAACCTGCTTTTCCTGTAACTCATCAATCCGGTTGCCATAACCGGTTACTTCTTCAAGTTCTTTAGCGATCTCCCGACCATACTGCTTAATTTCTTCAATTGAATTACCGTATTTTCGTTTTAATTGCCGAATTAAGTTTAATCTCTCGTTAATTATTTCCAGACGGTCAGGGTCTGCTTCAATCCGATCCAAGTAGCGTCGTAATTCATGAGTCGCCTCTTCCGCCTGATAGAGAGCAGTTTCAAGGTTATTTATGATCGGTTGCAGAGTTGGATCAAGATTACCCAATGATCTGAGTTCATTTATTGCTTGACTAAGGAGGTCAAAAGCTGAGGTCTGCTGAGGAGTACCCCCATATGTACACTGATAAGCCTTGGCTACACCGTTTACTAATTTTTCGGCATTCTGTAGAATAGTTTTTTCCTGCTGCAGTTCCTCTTCTTCCCCAGCTACTAAATTAGCTGATTCAATTTCTTGCACCTGAAACAGCAATAGATCCTGCCGTTGGTCAATTTCTTGCTTCTTTTTTTGCCAGTGATTGAGGTCTCTGAGCACGGTCTGAAGTTCCCGATACTGCGCTTGAACTTGTTCTCGAAGAGTAAGCAGCTCTTCCCCGGCAAAACTATCCAGAAGCTCCAAATGCCGTTCTGGGTTAAGTAAAGATTGATGTTCATGCTGGCCGTGCAAATCAATCAAATACTGACCAACACGGCGATAATTGCTTAGAGTCATCGTCCGACCATTAATTCGGCAAAGATTTCGCCCGTTCCGTGATATCTCCCTGGACATCACTAGAGTTTTATCTTCACCAACCTCACCACCTAATTCTTCCAGGGTGTACACAAGAGTCTCAACTAACGGTAGTTCGAACACACCCTCTATCCGAGCCTTTTCTGCCGGTTCGCGAATAAAATCGGTCGAAGCTCTCCCCCCTAATACCAGGCTTACGGCATCAACAATGATTGATTTGCCGGCCCCAGTCTCTCCAGTCAGAACGTTAAGTCCTGGACCAAATTCGATTGTCAGATCTTCAATTAAAGCAAAATTGTGGATGCTCAATTCCCAAAGCATAGACACACCCTCTCATGGCTCTAGTACCCAATAATCCATAATTAAAGATCTACTCGCTGCACTACCAGCAGATAGGGGGGATCATTAATTCGATTGGGGTAATCACATCTGAGAACATCCCATTTGTCCTGCGGAAGGGAAGCAGCCCATTCCTCCACGGCTTTTTGTTCTTCTATGGCTCCCGGATGCCCAACATAGATTACCACCGTCAGAATTCCTCCGGGAGATAATAATTCTACTGCCTGCTGTAATGCCGGGACCGTGGTTTCCGGTCGGGTGGCAAACTGCTTCCCAGCTCCCGGTAGATAACCGAGATTAAACATTACTGCTTGAAACGAACCGTGGACATAATCCTTCATTTTTTCATGCCCGGCGTTTATCAGGTAAACGCGTGTCTCTATTCCGGTTTGTTTTAGCCGCTCCGCAGTCCGATGAATGGCCAGAGGCTGGGTATCAAAGGCAAACACTTCCCCATCCTTCCCCACTAAATTAGCCAAAAAAACGGTATCCTGTCCATTGCCAGCAGTGGCGTCAATCGCTCTTTCTCCAGGTCTAAGAATCTGGCGGAGTAGATGCTGAGCTAAAATAACTGGATTTTTCAAAAATCGCATTAATCCACCCCAATTTTCCGTATAATTACAATAGATTTGTAAGTCCCATTTTTTCTCTAATAACATCAAAAAAATGCCGACCGCTTACTTTAATTAGTCGTGTCCGACAGGTGGAACGAGAGACAATAATCTCATCATTAGCCTGAAGGCTAAAACCGTGTTGACCATCAACAGTAAATGATACCACATCAAAACGAGGCCTGATAATAATTCTTATCCGCTGCGTCGGCGCGATCACCACTGGACGTGAATAAAAAGTATGAGGACAAATAGGGGTTAACAGAATCATCTCCACCGCTGGACTGACAATCGGTCCGCCGGCTGAGAGGGAGTAAGCAGTGGAACCGGTAGGGGTGGAAATAATCAGACCATCACCGCTAAATGTGGCAAAATAATGCTCATCAATAAAGGTATCAAGAGTAATAATTCGGGATAATGGTCCTTTGCCTACTACGACATCATTTAAGGCCCGAGAGGTATCAATAATCCGTCCCTCATGAACCACCTGGGATTCCAGCATCATTCTTTCTTCAATCTCATAGTCTCCAGTTACTAATC
>JAAZDI010000289.1 GCA_012512295.1 Syntrophomonadaceae bacterium | reverse complement strand
CTCCCGGGTCCTGATGATCGTAACCCAAAAGATGCAGCAATCCGTGCACGGTCAGAAACCCGATTTCCCGCACCAAAGAGTGGCCGTACTCCTCCGCCTGCCGGCTGGCAGTTTCCAGGGAGATGACAATATCCCCCAAAACCTGTTCCTCATTCAAATCTTCATACTCAGGTTCTTCATCCAGACTCTCTAATTGACAAAAAGAAAGGACATCGGTCGGGGCATCTACGCCTCGGTAGGTCCGATTAAGTTCTTGAATCGTTTGGTCGTTGACCAGGCCTAAACTAACCTCCGTTTTGACTGGCACCTGATGCTCCTGGAGAACCCAGTCCACCATCTCCTCCAGCAGAGGCAGCAAATCTGGGGGCAGGGGCAGCTGATTTAGCTGATTCACTACCAGTAGAGACACCTTTACCTCGTCTCCTTTCCAACTCTTTCGCATCTGGATACTCACTCCGGTTATGATGCATCCCGTTTAGAATGCGCAGAAAAGCCTCGGTTATTAAATTTACATCTTTAAAGGTTAAATCACATTCTTCCAGTTGTCCGTCATTCAGTCGCTCTTTGACAATCCGGCGAACCAGGCCCTCAATTCGACCCGGGGTTGGCTTCTGCAGCGAACGAACGGCGGCTTCAATCGAATCAGCCAGCATTACCAGAGCTGCTTCTTTAGTTTGCGGTTTAGGAGCATCATACCGGTAGGTAGACTCCTGAACCGAGTCATATTGATCCTGTTCCCGGGCCTTTTGATAGAAATAAGAAACCAGACTATTGCCGTGGTGCTGACTAATGATATCACAGACAACCTGAGGCAAACGGTATTGCTGGGCTAGTTCTACCCCATCTTTAGGATGGGAAGTAATAATCAACGAACTTAAACTGGGAGCGATTTTGTCGTGCGGATTTTCGCTGCCCAGTTGATTTTCAATAAAAAAGTAAGGCCGCTTTAATTTTCCAACATCGTGATAATAGGCTCCGACCCGAACCAACAGCGGTTGAGCCCCCACTGCTTCCGCCGCTGCTTCCGCCAGATTTCCCACCACAATGCTGTGATGATATGTCCCCGGGGCTTCCAGTAGCAATCGTTTAAGCAGCGGATGATTGGGGTTAACCAACTCCAACAATCGAATAGTGCTAGTAATACCAAAAATAGTTTCTAAATAGGGAAGAATTCCAATGGCCACTATGCCGGATAACAGTCCATTCAGTAAACCATAAAAGGCACCCCACAGGACTGATATCACCGTTGATTCATAAGCCATTAAACTTAGGGCAACAACGACCAAAACATTAACCCCGCCAACAAGAATCCCGCCTTTGGCCAGATCCCAACCCTGGTTTACCTTAGAAACACTATAGACCCCTACCAGCCCACTGATTAGGGCGACGACGACAAAAGAGATATCCTGACCGCCGGCAATTATCCCCACAAATATGCTCATAATAATGGTCCCAAGAACGCCGATGCGGCAGTCGACTAGAATAGAAATCAGCATTGAGCCGGCAGCCATTGGAATCAAGTAACCAATGGTCGACGCTGCCTCAGGCCGGTCGCTAATATTAATGGCCGAAACGGCCCGGGCGGCCAGTAGCGTGATAAATACCAATAAACATAAAAGGATCATTAATGGCTCATTTTTTAACACTTCATAATGGTATTGCCGTAAAAAGATCAAACAAACAGCCATTACCAGCAAGACTAACAGGGCTAATCCACCCAGGGTTATCCAGGCAGATTTAAGCCGCAATAAACCTAACTGACGCAAAATTTCCAGATCCTCGGCCGTAACCGGGTCCCCTTTGCGGACAATAATTTGTCCCTGTTTTATATTCATTTGTACGGGTAAAACTTTGCTCTGAGCCTCTTCAATCAAGCGGTCAGTTGCTTCCTGATTAAGTACCAGACTGGGACGCAGGGAGTTCTGGAGAATAATCGTCAACCATTTCTTATAATCATCTTTCAGATTTAATCGTCGAACCTCAATATCCGCCTGTTCTCGGGCTTCGGCCAAGTCTTCCTCCTTGAGCGGCCGGGCCATGACCACCTCAATTAATCGGTTAGTCTCACCAATTAAATGGTTAAAGGCCGATTCATCGGCCCGAAGAATGGTCAACAGGAGTCGATCGGTCACCACCTCGTCGACCTTTTGGTAAAGGATTAACTCTGACTGAAGGATTTCCTTAAATTTAGTCAATTTGACTGATTCATCAAACTCCTGATTGATCCGCAGCTCATTAATTCGTTGATATAACTGCTGGGCTGCCTTCTGGGCATCTTGGGCCGCTTCCTCGTCTTCCTGATAGACCTTCTGAACCGAAGCGGCTGCCTGCTGCTTTAATTCAGCCGTTCGTAACTCATCAATTAACACTGCCCCCCGCGGTGCCGTTATATCGAAAGGACAGATTTGACCGGCTTTTAAGTCTATCTCTTCGGAGTCGTGGTTAGCAAATAAAAGAAGAGTAGTAAACAGGAAGAAGGCCGCTCCGAGCAAGATGCGACGGGTCGCTGTACTTCGCACAGCACTAACCAGAGTCTGCCAAAGGATTCCCATTAGCCCCTTGAACCTCGTCAGGAACGACATCGACTTCACCCCTAGTTTCAGGCTTACGTTTCCTGTGTTTTCTCCCAGGCCTCGTAAGCCTCAATTATTTTTTGAACCAATTGGTGTCGAACCGTATCCCGAGCAGTTAAATATTGAAAAGAAATACCCTCCAGTCCCTGAAGGATATTTTGAATCTCAACCAGCCCTGAAAAGTTGCCTTTCGGTAAATCAACTTGGGTTACATCGCCAGTTATGACTGCTTTGGAGCCAAATCCCAACCGGGTTAAAAACATCTTCATCTGCTCCGGGGTTGTGTTCTGCGCTTCATCCAGGATGATAAAGGCATCATTAAGGGTTCGTCCCCGCATATAAGCCAGAGGAGCAACTTCAATTACTCCTTTTTGCATATGCCGCTGAGCAATCTCCAATCCCAGGACATCATATAAACCATCATATAGAGGACGCAAGTAGGGATCAACCTTCTCCTGCAGGTCGCCCGGCAAGAAACCCAACTTTTCACCGGCTTCCACAGCTGGCCGGACCAGAATAATCCGGCCGACCATTTTCTTCCGCAGGGCTTCAACTGCCATCACTACGGCCAAATAAGTTTTACCAGTACCAGCCGGACCAATCGCAAACACAATATCATTTTGTCGGATAGCTTGAATATATCGCTGCTGTCCCAAAGTCTTAGCTTTGATGGCTTTCCCGCGCGAAGTAGTCAGAATAATCTCACCTAGAGTACCAGCCGCATTTTCTGACTGACCGGCTCGAACCAGACCCAAGGCATAATTGACATCGGTAAGGCTAATTTCATTACCCGCCCGGATTAATGCGAGCAGGTGCTGTAATACACTGGTCGTCTCTTCAACTGCCTCCGGACTGCCACTAATCAGAATCTCGCCATTTCGGACCGTTACCCGAGCTAAGCAATTTTTTTGCAAGTAACGCAAATTTTCATCTTGTTTGCCAAACAATTCTACGGCCTCAAGACTATCGTTTATGGTAATCCGTGCTTCAGTTCCGTTAATCGCCAGAAATGTCACCCTCCCAATTCTTTATCAATAGACTTATTGATTTATCTTGAATGTAATCATACAATATCTGTTTATTTCACTTGATCCTATGACTACAGGCTTATTATACAACAAACCCATAACTAAGTCACTGTTACAATCGTTTTTCAACCCAACCTGGGGGGGACGGTTCTTCCGGCCGGCAAAAATTCATTGCGGCATCAAGCGCCTGCGTTACCTGCACAGTACGGTTCAACCAGAAGTGGAGAAAAATTTAACCTGGCCAATGTTTTCAATCGTTTCCAGACGGACCCGCACCCGAACCTGATTCTCATCCTCAACCGGAATTAGCTCTATTTTTTCCTGAACCTTCTCTGAATCTGGCAGTCTTAGCTGCTCAACCTGGGTTACCGCCCGTTTCGTCGCTGCCTGAACCGCTCCCTCATGGCCAAGCTCCACTCGCTGTTTCATCACTTCGTAAAAAGTCACGGAATGCAAACGAACTGGCGGAAAGTTTAGGCCCCATTTCTGGCCGCCTTGACTAAGCCAACCTCTTTCAGTCCATTGTTTTCTATATTCAGCAAAAGGAATCGTCCGAGGACCCCAAAGAATAATTTCTTTATCCCCAACCGTTGCTCTAAACTGGGTCGCCTTCTCGCCGGTGTCATATTCCTCCTCCTCAACTAAATAAGCATCTCCATAACCTTCATACCAGACTCGGGCGCGGACCAACCCCCGCGCATGGACATATTTATATTCCGTCTCTAACGGCGGTGGCAGAATTACCCCAGGGAGGGGCGGCTCTCTAAGCCCTGGGGGAGGAACTACCCCGGATATTAATATTTGACCGGTTTTGACCGTATCGCCCGGCTTTACTTGAGGTTCACCAACCATAACCACAATATCTTCAACAATCCCATCGCGACTGGCGATTAGATGAGCCGGTTGCTTTTCATTTTCCACCTCCGGCGGCAGCACTTTCTCGACAACCTCAATCTCAACTATTGTACCCTTAACCCACAGCGTTACAAAGGTTAGGCTGGGAAACTCTTCTCTAAGCTGTTGTTCCAGCAAGGACTTGTCCAGCTGCGACCGCAAAACTCCCGGCCGCAACCCGTGGGCCTTCGCGGCTTCAAGGATCTCCTCTGCCTTCAGATTTTCATTGCCGGTGACTTTGACTACCCAAACAAAAGAGGAAAGCAGGTAAAGAATGGACAGAAACAAAAGGCTCCCGATTGCGAGCACCTTTCTGCGCCGAATTTTAGCTGCGATAAATGGCAGGCCGCGCCGGGCCCGAATGCGGACCCGGCACCGTGTCCGCCGGGCGATATGGCGCAGGCCAAAAAAGCCGCTGATTCTAACTCGGGCCTGTAAGCTATGCTCGCCGGTGCGCCGGATCTCCCAGAGAAGAATACCCCGCGACATGGCCATATTAATGAAAGGTTCCAGACCTTCTCCTTCGACTTCGATAATTAAATAGCCGGTCAACTTGGACCACCATTGTTGGTTGGACACAGCCACTCTCCTCTCATTAGCCGGCCGGTTAATCAAACACCAAAGCCGGCACCTTTTTTAAATCACCCGGCCTAAATGCTGTAATCGGTATGAGGGGTTTACTCTAATAAATTCAAGTATAAGGCAAACCGTCAATCGCCAAAGGTAATCGAATCAATGACTCCTTCAATAGTCAATTCGTCCGTTCGAATACTCCGGACCATTAAATTACGACCATTTAAGATAATAGGCCACCGGCTGGAATTGATGATTGTTCGGTTCGGGCCAAACTCAATCAGCCCCCGGTGGTTTTCAACTATTAGTTGAATATTACCGATCAGAGTTAATTTAGGCAGGTCGAGAGTTAGGTCCGGCGGCATCTCCAGCAGCCGGGTAAGTGTTTGCTGAACCTTGTCCTTGGGATCACGACCCTTCATCTGCAAAGGCCTCCCTTCCTTACAAAGTTATTCCAGATGCATAAAACGTATGACACCGAATCGCAAACGATGCAACCATAAAAAAACAAACCGAAACCTCGGTTTGTGTTTACTGCAAATATATATGATTAACTATTTCGAAGTCCGGTCTGTTATTTTCACCCATTTTTATTTATTGGTGCGTTTCTGTAACCTATAGAAACAAATTTTGGTATACTAAAATTACTAAAATGCAAAACTTGACCAAGGAGATACCG
>JAAZDI010000288.1 GCA_012512295.1 Syntrophomonadaceae bacterium | reverse complement strand
CCAGTTACTAATCTTTCCAGATAAGGGTAAATATCTGACAGTTCGACTTCGGTTAAAAAACCCAAATTACCTAAATTAACCCCAAGAATTGGAATGCTCAGATCATCCATCGCTCGAGCAGCCCTTAATAAAGTTCCATCTCCTCCCATGACCACCAGGCAATCTAGTCCAACATAAAAATCCCCATTACTGAATGCTGGATCCACCAGCTCATGTTCTTGGCTAAGATTTGCCGGGATCCGGACTTCTACACCACGAGAGTTAAACCAAGCCTGAAGCTCCCGGGCTAACGCTTGTCCGCCCGGCTTCTGGTGGTTATGAATTATTCCAATCTTTTTTACGGGTTTTTCTTTTTTTATCTTTATCGTATTGTTATTGTTCATACTGTTTACTAAGTCCCTCTTCCTAGCGACCTGGAGTTCTCTTTTCTTATGCGCTAAGTTTCATGAAAACACAGCACGCATCATTGTGTTTAATCTATTTTATTAAGCTGCTATGAGCCTGACGCACAACTTCTTTAACCTCTTCCTCAAAAGCCAAAGAATTCTCCTCTTCACTGTCCGTTGGCTTAACTTCTAACCAGATCAGATACTCAATATTTCCTTCCGGCCCCAACAGAGGTGAGAAACTTAAACCTTTCACGGTAAACCCTTGTCCCTGGGCGGCGCTGATGACGCTCAAGATTACTTCTTGGTGGACTACCGGGTCTTTTACTACCCCTTTTTTCCCTACTTTATCTGGGCCTGCCTCAAACTGGGGCTTAATCAGGGCAATTACCTGACCCTCAGTTTTTAACAATCGCTTCACGCTGGGTAAAACTTTGTTTAATGAAATAAAGGAGACGTCAATCGTCCCAATGTCTCCTTTAACTGCTAGTTGATCCGGCGTTAAGTAACGAATATTTGTCCTTTCCAGACACACTACACGGGGATCTTGGCGTAAGGACCAAGCTAATTGTCCATAACCCACATCAATCGCCACCACACAGGCTGCCCCATTTTGCAGGGCACAATCGGTAAACCCACCGGTTGAAGCCCCAATATCTAGAACCACCTTATCCTTCAAGCTAACCGGGAATACAGCTAAAGCTTTCGCCAATTTTAGTCCGCCTCGACTAACAAAAGGTGGGTCTTCGCCTCGAAGACGGATTAAAGCATCAGTAGGAAACTGGGCTCCCGCCTTATTTGCCGGCTGACCATTAACTAAAACCCGGCCAGCCATAATTGCCGCCCGGGCTTTTTCCCTACTCTCAAATAATCCCTGCTCAACCAAAATTATATCTAGTCTCTTTTTTTCTTTTTTCATCTTCATCACTCATAAATTAAAGTCATGATCGAACAGCTCCGGCAGCTCTTAAACGCCGCCGTTCAGGCCACCGTTCGTTTATTGCCTTGACTATGCCAGAAGGAGTTAAACCATATATCTCGCGTAAGCTGTCGGGCGAACCATGTTCAACAAACTCATCCGGAATTCCCATATGCAACAACTCTGGCGAATGTTCCGGTTTCCAGGTTCCGTTTTGGCGATTAATCAGTTCCGCAACCGCACTGCCAAAACCGCCGGCTAAACAGTGCTCTTCCAGGGTTATCAAGCGTTGAGTCTTGAGAGCATAATGCAGAATAAGCGCTTCGTCAAGCGGCTTAACAAATCGGGCATTAATCACGGCCACACTGCGTCCCTGCTCTTCTAAGATCATCGCCGCGTTGACTGCGGTATAGACCATTGGTCCTACTGCAATAATCGCCAAATCCTGGCCATCTCTAATTACCTCAGCCTGGCCGATAGTAAAAGACTGAAATTCAGAGTCTAACTGGATGCCTCGACCGGCTCCCCGTGGATAACGTACCGCCACTGGCCCGTTTATTCCCCTAGCTGTTTCTAAACAGTGTTGTAATTCATTCTCATCCTTGGGGGCCATAATGGTCAAATTTGGAATATGGCGCAGAAAGGCAATATCGAAAATACCTTGATGGGTAGCACCATCTTCGCCCACCAAGCCAGCACGATCAATGGCGAACACAACTGGTAAATTTTGCAGACAAACATCGTGCAGTACTTGGTCATAGGCCCGTTGGAGGAAAGTCGAATATATCGCCACCACTGGTCGAAATCCCTGACAAGCCAAGCCGGCAGCCAGGGTAACAGCATGTTGTTCGGCTATACCGACATCAAAAAAGCGCTCTGGAAACCGACGGGCAAACTCTTCCAGACCGGTCCCACCCGGCATAGCCGCGGTAATTGCCAAAATCCGCTGATCCTTTTCCGCTTGTTTAACTAAAGTTTGACCAAAAATCTGGGTATAAGAAGGTATGTTTCCATCTGCCCGAGGCTTTCCATCGGCAATACTAAATGGCCCGATCCCGTGAAACTTATCCGGGTTTCGTTCAGCCGGGCCATAGCCCTTACCTTTTTTCGTCAACAAATGAACAAGTACCGGTCCCTCGACTTGTTTGGCATTTTTCAGAATATCCCGGACCGCCGGCAGATTGTGCCCGTCAATTGGCCCCAGATAAGTAAACCCTAACTCCTCAAACAAAACCCCCGGGACTACTAAGTACTTGACGGCATCCTTGACTCGATCAACTGCGGACAGGACTCGGTTCCCAATTTTAGGAATCCGCCTGATCAGAGACTCTACCTCTTCCTTGCTTCGAAAATATACTGGTTCAGTCCGTATGCGATTAAGGTAACGAGACAGAGCGCCAACATTATTGGCGATAGACATTTCATTATCATTTAGAACAACGATTAAATTAGTTCGGAGATGGCCGGCGTGATTTAAGGCTTCAAAAGCCATTCCACCAGTTAAAGCTCCATCGCCAATAACCGCTATGACATGGTAGTGTTCGTGTTTTAGATCCCTAGCTAAAGCTAATCCCAGGGCAGCGGAAATCGAGGTGCTGCTGTGGCCAGTGCCGAAAGAATCGTGGACACTCTCGGTCCGCCTGGGAAAACCGCTAAGTCCTCCCAGTTGTCGCAAAGTGGCAAACTGTGTTCGCCGTCCGGTGAGTAGCTTATGGACATAACTTTGGTGACCCACATCCCAAACTATTTGATCCCGGGGTGTATTAAAAACCTGATGCAGCGCCAAAGTTAACTCGACCACCCCTAAATTAGGGGCTAAATGTCCTCCGGTTTTAGAAACTGTAGCCACTAGTTCTTCGCGGATTTCATTCGCTAGCTGAGTTAACTGATTTGTATTCAAGGATTTTAATTCCTCGGGGTGATTGATTGTGTCTAGTAATCTCACTTTTTTCACCTAGTTCTTTTTTTACCTCTTTTCCCGCCAATAGCCCTTGACCAGCCAGTAATCCTTTTAAACCAAGATATGGTTTGCCCCACCCAAAAAATAATATCGTTAGCTTTGTTAATCGCAAATGTTTTTCCGGCTGCTTTACCCCCGACGGTTAACGCGGCGATCAAACCAGTCATGACAACCGTGACCGCCATTTCATCCATGGTTGGCTTGAGATATAAAAGACGCAAGGCGATCATTGCTCCGATTGCGCCACTAATGGTTCCGCAGACATCGCCCACTACATCATTACAGAAACTAGATACCCGATCAGCATGCCGTACTAATTGGACTGCTTCCGAAGCTCCCCGAATCCGGCCAGCTGCTTTAGCGTGAAAAGGAGGTTCTTGAGCAGCAGCAGCAGCTACCCCGATTGCATCAAACACGACGCCAATTAAGATAATTGTTAATAGAATAAAAAAAGCCAGAAGAAGTGAAGTAACGCTCCGCAAAAAAAACTCTGAGGATAAACTAACAATAATGGCTAAAATAAAAGTGCCCCCAGAAATAAGCATAACTCCACGGAGCCGATTAAATACTTGGGTTTTGTTTGATCGAGAGTTGGGATAATTGGAATTAATTCGATTCCTTCCCAATATTATTCACTCCGAAAATTTACTGCTTCGGTCCTAATATTTAAGTATATATTGCCCCTGAATAAGGTGTG
>JAAZDI010000287.1 GCA_012512295.1 Syntrophomonadaceae bacterium | reverse complement strand
CCCACCAATCCCGCAACCATGCTTATTACTAAACTGGCAAGGGCCTCTAACCAGAAGGAAAATAGGCCTCCGTACAATCGGAAAACCATAATGGTCAAACCATAACCAACTCCAACCCAGAGACCGGCCTGCCACCCTTTCTGTTCTACTTTCCACCCGGTTACTACTCCTCCTATCAGCGGACTGACGACCTTATTCAACAACAGATAAGTAGACAGGTAAAACACAGAACCCGGGGTCAGAGCGACATAAATAGCGGCTGCCCCCAGGACCGCAACAGTCAAGGCCAAAGCCGTCACCCATCCCCAGGCGACCGCCGGCCAGTTAATCCCTTTTAGCAAGGACAGATCCCGGCCTTGCCAGCGGAAACGGTAAGCACGCTTGCCGGTCGGGGGTTCTTCCTCTTCATTATCCGTATTTCGCCAGACATTCAGACCCTGCCGAAACACCGTTTCTCTAGCGGACCATGCTTTTACTTTATCCTGGCAGAACTTTTTTGTCCGCGAAAGAACATCAGCGCCAGTTTCATCAGTCAAGTTAGCTTGCTTAGCCGGTCCAACCGGCTCATCTTGAATCGGTACATTGTTCAAGAGAGCGGTCTGCTCATCCACCGACAAGACACTAACCTGGGTATGAAAAATCGCCGATCTTTCGTCTGGTTGTGCCGGAGCTGATTGTTTAAATTGCTTGGTTGCCGGAATCCATACCAATCCCATATGTTCTTTCCGCTTTACTGCCCTTGATCTGATCATTGGAAAAAATCCTCCCCTCATGGAATCTATTAATCTGTTACCATATTATGCCACAAGTAAGATTAATAGAATGTTTTTCCAAGGAGGAATGAAAATTTTAGCCCAATAGCTGTTCAATCTGTGCTCCCAATTCCTCAACCCCGACGCCGGTTTCAGCCGAAAAAACTATCAGCGGCTGCTCTGAGGGTAACCCCAAAGCTTGGCGAATCACTTTCAAATGCTGCGGCCAACGGCCTCGCGAAATCTTATCTGCTTTGGTAACAACCAAAATAGTTGGCAAATCGTAATAACGGAGCCATTGATACATCTGAATGTCATCCGCGGTGGGCGGATGTCGGATATCCATCAGTTGAATAACCCCCCGCAAGGTTTGGCGGTTCTTCAGGTAACGCTCAATCAATTTCTGCCATTCGCTGCGCATACTCTTCGAGACACGGGCAAAGCCATATCCCGGCAAATCGACCCAATACCAGCAGTTATTGATCCGGTAGAAATTAAGGTGCCGAGTCTTACCCGGGGTACTGCTGGTTCGGGCTAGGGCCCGACGACCGACTAGTTTATTAATCAAGGAAGATTTGCCCACATTCGAGCGGCCCACCAGGGCTAGTTCCGGTAGATTATCCCGCGGGTATTGGGCAGGGGAGGCCACGCTTAAGACGAATTCTGCAGAGGTAATCTTCATTTCTTTGATCGCTCACCACCTTCGCTAATAGTGTCCTTAATAGTGTCCATACCCCCATTTACATTGACTTACCCTCATTTACATTGAGCCGAATCAATAGGATTCCCAGATAACAAAGGTTGCCCCCAGAGGGAGCAACCTATACCGGCACTTGCGTTATAACTCGGTCAGCAGGTAAAGCTAGATTAGCTGGTAAACCTACACGATTGAGTTAGACGGTACATCAACTACGTCACCTATCGGCGGTTCCGCCAAGGGACTATGCGGCTGATTCAAAGGCGAATCTGATGGTTCGTTAATCCCTTCTTGATCTTCAACGTAAAGGTCGTCCACCAGCTCAACAACTTCTTCTTCTCGGGCTAGGATCTGAGCGGTGCTTTCTTCACCTAAGACGACATTTACCAGAGCATGCTGCAACACCTGATCCATATGCTCTACCAACACAAACTCCAACTTGCGCCGCACATTGGCCGGAATTTCTTCCAAGTCTTTTTTGTTTTCAATCGGGAGAATGACCGTTGTGGTGCCTGCCCGATGGGCGGCCAGCACTTTCTCTTTTACCCCGCCAATCGGTAATACCCGACCCCGCAGGGTAATCTCACCAGTCATCGCCACATCTTTCCGGACCGGCCGGTTGCTTAGGGCAGAGGCCAGGGCCGTGGCCATGGCAATTCCGGCCGAAGGGCCGTCCTTCGGAATTGCCCCTTCCGGGACGTGAATGTGGATATCGTATTTTTCATGAAAATCCTCTTCAATTCCCAATTCTTTCGCCCGTGACCGAACGTAACTGAAACCGGCTTGAGCCGATTCGCGCATTACTTCTCCCAGCTTGCCGGTTAAAGTGAGATTACCCTTTCCTTTAAGCAAGGCTACTTCAATAGAAAGGATATCGCCGCCTACTTCAGTCCAGGCTAAACCAGTAACGACACCGACTTGATCAGCTGCCTCCGTCACCCCATAGCGGTAGCGGGGAATTCCAAGATATACCTCTAAGGATTGGGTATTGACCTTAATTTTTTTATCCGGATCCTTAACTATTTCCCGGGCTGACTTGCGGCAGATAGAAGCAATCTCCCGCTCCAGATTGCGGACGCCTGCTTCTCGGGTGTATTCTCTAATTAGTTTCCGAATTGCATTTTCTGAAATCTGCAGCTGTGACGGCTCCAGGCCATGTTCTTTGATCTGTTTGGGGAGGAGATAATTAATCGCGATCTGGAGCTTCTCCTCCTCGGTGTAGCCAGAAATCTGAATAACCTCCATCCGATCCAACAAAGCCCGGGGGATGTTGTGCTGTCCATTAGCCGTCGTAATAAACATGACACTAGATAAGTCAAAAGGCACTTCCAGGTAATGATCGCTGAAGGCGTGATTCTGTTCCGGGTCAAGCACTTCAAGCAAGGCCGAAGAGGGATCACCCCTAAAGTCCATACTCATCTTATCAATCTCATCTAAGAGAAAGACCGGATTTTTTGAGCCAGCCTGCTTCATTCCCTGAATAATTCGACCCGGCATGGCTCCAACATAGGTCCGGCGATGACCCCGGATTTCTGCTTCGTCACGAACCCCGCCAAGGGACATCCGGACAAATTTGCGTTCCAAGGCCCTGGCGACCGATTTGCCCAAGGAGGTTTTCCCCACCCCCGGGGGGCCAACCAAACACAGGATCGGCCCTTTCATTTTGTTAGCCAACTTTCTAATCGCCAGATACTCTAGAATCCGTTCTTTGGGCTTTTGCAGTCCATAATGGTCTTCGTCCAGGATTTTTTCCGCTAGGTCCAAATCAAGCCGATCCTTTGTTTCCGTACTCCACGGCAAGGACAACAGCCAGTCCAGGTAATTACGGACAACCACGGCCTCGGCCACCATTGGCGGCATCTTCTCTAGTCGCTCTACCTCTTTAAGGGCCTTTTCTTCTACTTCTTTAGGAAAATTAGCCTTACTGATCCGATCTCGAAGATCTTCCACTTCGGCCATGCGTTCGTCTTTATCGCCCAGCTCTTTCTGAATCGCCTTCATTTGCTCCCGCAAATAGTACTCTTTTTGCGTTTTTTCCATCTGTTTCCGAACTCGGATATTTATTTTCCGTTCCAGTTCCAGGATTTCCATTTCTTTAGCTAAAATATCACAAAGAGCTTCCAGGCGTTCTTTAACCTCAATCGCTTCTAAAATTGTTTGTTTATCCCCCACCCGCAAGGATAAATGAGAAGCGATGATATCGGCCAGGCGACCGGGATCCTCCACCGAAACCACCGAGACCACCGTTTCCGGCGGAATTTTTTTGCTGATTTTAACGTACTGTTCAAACTGGTAAACCAGACTGCGCATCAGGGCTTCTACTTCGGGATTTTTGACCCGTTGTTCACTGAATTGTTCCAGTTCTACTTTCATATATGGCTCACGCTGGAGATACTGAGTGACTCGGCCCCGAGCCAACCCTTCAACCAAAACGCGAATTGTTCCGCCTGGCAGCTTGAGCAATTGCTTAACTTCAGCGACGGTCCCTACCTGATAAATATCGTCCTCATCGGGTTCGTCAGTCTGAGCCTCTTTCTGCGTTACTAAGAATATCTCACGGTTATGAATCATGGCTTCCTCAATCGCTTTGACCGACTTCTCCCTACCCACATCCAGATGTATCACCATATATGGAAATACAAGTATACCTCGCAGAGGCAGAAGAGGCAGTTCACGAATCCTGACTTGATCTGTCTGGTCAATCATTCCGGACACCTCCCCTGATAATAGTCAACCATAACAAATCTGATTCTGTTTCTATTTTTATTAACAATATTTTACCCTGAAACCTCATTTCCGGCAACAGCCGCAAGATATAGCCCTCTCCAGCCCAACGGACTATTATAATATACCGTAAAAGCAATAAGGAACGCCAGGGTTAATTCCTGGCGTTCCTGGTATTATGGGGTAGATTTAACTTGATCATCAACCATCATTAACCGACGACTCCGCCAAAGTTCGAGGTGGGGGGTGGGACAATTTCCAGACCGGCCTTGCGTACCTCCAGGGAAGGAACCGAAGCTGAGTTTATCGCTAACTGTAATACTTCTTCCAGGCTGGTGACTGGGATAACCTCTATTCCCTCCAGGTCACGAAACAGTTCCTGCCAGTTTTCTTTAGGGATTAAAACGCGTTTCACTCCCGCCTGACGGGCTGCTTCTACTTTTGCGACTACTCCGCCAACCGGTTTGATCTCGCCGCGAACCGATACTTCCCCAGTCATTGCTAGCCGGTTGTCCACCGGGACATTTAACATGGCTGAGTAGGCAGCGGTCGCAATCGTTACGCCGGCTGACGGTCCGTCTACTGGCGTTCCCCCGGGAAAATTAATGTGAATATCATAATCTCGCGGATCGACCCGAGTATAGCGACGCAAGGCAGTCAGCACGTTTTCCACCGAACCGCGAGCCAGACTTTTTCGCCGCATGGTATGACCAAACCCAGGTATTTCCTCTTCTTCAACCACCCCGGTAACCGTGATCTTGCCGCGCGAGCGGGTGGCCGGTATGGCTGAGGCTTCTACCTCGATCAAGGTGCCCAAGTTTGGCCCAAAAACCGCTAACCCATTCACTAGGCCCACCTGTGGATGAGGTGGGATTTTCTTATCCGACCGAGGAGTGTATTGGCCGCTGTTGACAACCCACTCCACTTCTTCAACCCGTATGTTTTGGCTACCCCGGGTCATGGCTAGACCCGCGGCTATTTGAATAATATTAACCGCCTCCCGACCATTGGTCGCATATTTTTTGACTACCTCAATCGCGTCATCGCCCAGATTAAAGTCAATCTTGCGGGCCGCATTAGCGGCGATTATGCCAATTTCTGAAGGAAGCAGGGCTCGAAAATATACTTCCAGACACCGAGAACGAATAGCCGGCGGCAGATCATGAGGCATCCGGGTTGTTGCCCCGACCAATCGGAAGTCAGCCGGCAGTCCGTTTTGAAAAATATCATGAATATGGGCCGGGATGTTGGTATCCTCCGCACTGTAATAAGCGCTTTCAAGAAACACTTTGCGATCTTCTAAAACCTTTAATAATTTATTTAACTGAATTGGATGTAACTCACCAATTTCGTCGATAAACAACATTCCCCCATGCGCCTTGGTCACGGCTCCTGGTTTTGGCTGGGGAATCCCGGCCATTCCCATTGGGCCGGCTCCCTGATAGATCGGATCGTGAACAGAGCCAATCAACGGATCAGCAATTCCTCGCTCATCAAAACGAGCGGTAGTGGCGTCAAGTTCAACAAAACAGGCATCTTCCTGAAAAGGTGAAAATGGGTTATTCTTCGCCTCCTCCAGAACAAGACGGGCAGCGGCTGTTTTCCCAACACCGGGAGGGCCATAAATAATCACGTGCTGCGGGTTTGGCCCACAGATGGCCGCCCTCAAGGCTTTTAAACCCTCTTCCTGACCGATAATTTCTTCGAAACGGGTAGGCCGAGTCCGCTCGGACAGCGGTTCAGTCAAGGAAATCTGCCGCAAGCGCTTTAACTTATCCATCTCCTTCTGCGACTCCCGACAAACTGTTTGACGATTGCCCTGCTGCACCCGTAACAGATTCCAAAAATAAACACCAATGACTATACCGAAAAATACTTGAATAACAATTAAAATTGCTCCAAAGCCACCTATTAAATCTCCCATTAAAGTCTCACCCCTCTCACAGCCTATTATTACCTGTAAGAGGGATGAATAACCGGCAGCATATTGTTAGGGCTAACGCAAATTAAAAAGGCGATGGACCTTATTTCGGTCTAACATCGCCTGAGTAACTTGTTGGAATCAACCTATTATCAATTCAAGTTACAGTCTTCTTAATCAGTCACTATTAGATTACTGCCATTAGGCGGTCTCTTCTTTTTTCTTTTTCCTCTCCACCGTTACCAAGAGGGGCTCCTCTTTACGCGCCACTACCTCTTTAGTGATGACACACTTAGTAATATCACCCCGCGAAGGAATATCGTACATTACATCCAACATGATTTCTTCAAAAATAGCCCTTAATCCCCGAGCCCCCGTATTTCGTTTAATCGCCTCTTTGGCAATGCCGGCTAGAGCTTCCTCTTTAAACTCCAAGGTTACTCCGTCCAGTTCAAAGAATTTCTGATACTGTTTAACCAACGCGTTTCTAGGTTCAGTTAAGATTCGAATCAGAGCCTCTTCGTCCAAAGCATCTAATGTCACAATAATGGGTAAACGGCCTACCAATTCTGGAATTAAGCCATACTTTAACAGATCAACCGGCATAATACTCTCCAGAATCTCGCCGATCTTTTTATCACTCTTAGTCTGAATCTCAGCGCCAAAACCCATTGACTTACGTCCAGTTCGGTTTTGAATAATCTTTTCTATGCCATCAAACGCTCCCCCGCAAATAAACAGGATGTTGGTCGTATCCAGTTGAATAAACTCCTGATGAGGGTGCTTACGGCCTCCCTGCGGCGGCACGCTGGCCACCGTTCCTTCCAGGATTTTCAGGAGAGCCTGTTGGACCCCTTCACCGGAAACGTCCCGGGTAATTGATGGATTCTCCGTTTTGCGGGCTATTTTGTCAATTTCGTCAATATAAACGATTCCTTTTTCGGCTTTTTCCACATCATAATCTGCTGCTTGAATTAGCTTTAACAGGATGTTTTCTACGTCTTCCCCTACATAACCGGCTTCGGTTAGAGAGGTGGCATCGGCGATGGCAAAGGGTACATTCAAAATTTTAGCCAGGGTCTGTGCCAAAAGGGTTTTACCACTACCGGTAGGGCCTAACATGACGATATTACTCTTTTGGAGTTCCACATCATCAATCTTCATCCCGATATTGATCCGCTTATAGTGGTTGTAAACAGCAACTGCCAGAGCTTTCTTGGCCTTTTCCTGACCGATTACATACTGGTCAAGTATTTCCTTGATCTCCTTAGGTTTGGGAATATCGCCCAGTTCGAACCCGACTTCTTCATTCAGTTCTTCCTCAATAATTTCATTACAGAGTTCAATACACTCATCACAAATGTATACCCCGGGTCCTGCTACCAGCTTCTTAACCTGATCCTGGAGTTTCCCACAGAAGGAACACTTGAGTTGACCCTTGTCGTCTCCGAATTTGTACATATTATCACCTCTCGCCCTAAACTCCCTTTAGAGTCCCGGCTTTGATCATCACCCCGTCTATTATACCATATTTTCGTGCCTCTTCTGCGGACATAAAAAAATCTCTTTCAGTATCTTTTCGGATCCGCTCCAGCGGCTGCCCGGTCCTTTCAGACAAAATCACGTTTAATCTTTCCCGAATCCGCAGAATTCGACGGGCATGGATCTCAATATCGGTCGCCTGACCCTGGGTACCCCCCAGTGGCTGATGAATCATAACTTCACTGTTAGGTAAAGCAAAGCGTTTATTTTTGGCCCCGGCTGCCAGGAGAAATGCCCCCATGCTCGCTGCCAAACCAACGCAAATAGTTGAAACATCCGGACGAATGTACTGCATCGTGTCGTAAATCGCCATCCCAGCCGTTATCGACCCACCAGGAGAATTAATATAAAGATGAATATCCTTGTCCGGGTCCTCAGCCTCCAAGAAAAGTAATTGAGCAATTACTAAATTTGCCACATGATCATCAATCGCACTGCCTAAAAAGATGATCCGGTCCTTGAGCAGACGTGAATAAATGTCATATGCCCTTTCTCCCCGGTTAGTCTGCTCCACTACCATTGGAACAAGAAATGACACGGTTAGGACACCACCTTCCTTTGAAATAAAATATTCCCAAGGGAATTTCTTCGTTACATTATGCTTTCTTAAAGAATACCACAGTGTCCTTAACTACCAAGGTCTTCTTAAAAGAATACGGAAAAGGATAACAAAAAATTACCCCAATAACTCACTTTAAGCATTCTCCGGTGCAGAATCGGCTGTTGGCGGTACGATTTTTACCGTAGTCATTAGATAATTAACTACTTTATCCAGCAGTATTTCCTTTTTGAAAGATTCCAAAACGCCATTCACTGATTCACTGACGTCTTCTCGTTTCATCCCGAACTCTTCACTAGTCCGGGTAATGCGGTCCTCAACATCCTGATCCGTAACGGTTATGTTTTCCTTTTTGGCAATCGCTTCTAAAACCAGGGTAGACTTAGCCCATGTTTCTGCTTGCGGCCGGAAAAAGTCCACCAACTCCTTCATGCTCTTATTGGTCATCTTCAGATATTGTTCCAGCGTAGTCCCTTGAATGCTGATTTGCTGAGCAAATTTGGTAACCATATCTTTCAACCGTTCTTCAACCATGGGCTCCGGCACATCTACTTCAATCGGCGCCACTACTTTCTCCACAACTTTTTCCCGCATATTCCGTTTGGCGTCTTTTTCCGCTTTTTCCCTGAGATTTTGACGAATTTCTTCTTTCAGTTCAGCCAGGGTTTCAAATTCACTGACATCTTTGGCTAATTCATCGTCTATTTCCGGATAGACACGCTGCTTTATTTCTTTTACTTTTACCTTAAAGGTGGCGGGTTTTCCGGCTAGATCCGACCGGGGATACTCTTCCGGGAAAGTAACCTCAATGTCCCTCTCTTCGTTAAGCTGCATCCCGACCATCTGGTCTTCAAACCCTGGGATAAAGGTCTGCGAGCCAATCTCGAGGGAATAGTCTTGAGCGGCTCCACCCTCAAATGGAACACCATCCAAATAACCAACAAAGTCAATCAGTACAATATTCCCTTTTTCAACTGTGCCGGATTCAACATTTTCCAATCGGGCCATTCGCTGCTGATAATTATGCAAAACCTTTTGGACATCTTCGTCAGTTGGCTCCTGAGGAAGCTCATCTTCAACCTCTATTTCGCTAAAATCAGGCAAAACAATCTCCGGTTTTATGGAAACCGTCACTTTATAAATCAAGGGCATGTCACGGTCCATCTGAACAACTTCGACCTTGGGTTCGCCGACCACCTCGAGGGCAGACTCTTTAAGGGCCTCTGAGTAGGTTTGATTTAGGAGGATATCAAGGGCTTCCTGATAAAGAACTCCCCGGCCTAATTGAGCTTCAAGTATTGGTCGAGGTACCTTGCCTTTTCGAAAACCGGGTATATTAACCTGCTTGACAATTTTCCGATAGGACTGGTCGAGCGCTTCTTCAACTCTTTGTTCTTCTACCTCAATTTCCAAAGTAGCCAGATTTGACTGTATCTTCTCCACACTAAATTTCATTTATGCTTGCTCCTCCTTGCTCTACTCAACCCTGACCATGATTCCTAAAAACATGGGGGCCGGTTAACTATTGCCAAATTAGTTTAGCCATTTCCAATCTAAAACATAAGTAAAACATTATACCTCGGCAACAGGATTACGGCCGAGGCAAATAAAAAATTATGATTTGACGAATGGAGCGGAAAACGGGATTCGAACCCGCGACCCTCGCCTTGGCAAGGCGATGCTCTACCGCTGAGCTACTTCCGCGCGATTAATTAATGTTTGGTGCGGGAGAAGGGACTTGAACCCCCACGGTTTCCCGCCAGATCCTAAGTCTGGTGCGTCTGCCAATTCCGCCACTCCCGCATACAGTATGGTTCTTGCCAGACCGTCGAATCTTCCTGGCTAATCTCTAATCTGCATGTCTACACCGTTGGGCAGTCGGCCTACCGCGCCAGATCCAGTCTAGATGAACCAACTTTCGCGAATCCTAATTTACCACACCTTTTCACCCAATGTCAAGAGGTATTAGAGAAATCGACAATAAATTAATGAATTTATGCTTTACTGCTAAAACTAGACACAATTAGGGCTAGTTATTTAGGTATTATGAATGATTGTTCAGAACAGGAATAGGTTATTAATAAGACCGTAATACTGATAGCTTATTCTCTTAGCTCAAAAAATGAACAAGGTTTAGAAGGAGGCAAATTAACAGATGAAAAAAACTAACAGCAGTAATACCAGCATCCCCCTGAACGAAGCTTTGCTTGAGCAACAGCCGGAAATATACCGGGAATTTATCCCCGAAATTCCGCCGGTCTCTCCAGAATCTGAACCGCTTACCTCGCCTGAGCATAATCCTGATGTCCAGACACATGATTATTTCGGGACTAAAAGGCTCGGGGCGTTCGGTATCGAACAATCCGACAATATTGAGGTCTAACCGAGCAACCAATCCTAATCTAAGCATGTCCCCGTATTAGATACTGGCGAGGCAGCATATTTACAGTCAATTCTGATAATAACCCGGTTACTCCTTGGTAAAGTTGTGCTAAAATATAAACTAACCAAAAAATCAATTGCAATTTTAGGCAACTTTACTAAATGGAGGTGGAATTATTATTAAACCGAAATGGATGGCCTTATTAGGCATGGTGATTCTCCTCGGCTCAGCTTTGTTTCTAGTTGGGTGTGGAAACACCGGGGGCCAAGCAGGATCAAAAAATCAGGGTCAAGCAGAACAATCAGCTCTATTTGAAAACCTGGATAACGCACCGGTGACAATCGATAGTGCCCAAGTACAAAAAGCCCCGTTATATAACGATGTCCCGATTCATTACACCAATAGGACGGACAAGTTCATTACAAAGATCGAATTTGCTTTACTGTTATTTGATCAAGAAGGTAAGCCGGCAATCGATTCGCACAGCCAGAGTAGTCTTAAGCGTATTTCAACAAAGAAACAACTAGCACCCCAGGCCTCCGGTTCTGGTGTCTGGAATGTCACTATGGATGCCTTTAAAATGAAAGTACGGCTGGCTCGAGTAGAATATTTGGACGGCTCTACCTGGGAGGATCCGGATATTCAGCAATGGGTTGAACAAGAGATAGCTAAGTTCTAGGTGTTTTCTATTAATTTTCAAGGCATTTTTAGTGTTTTCTAGTATTTATTGAAGTTATTGGCTTGCCTTTTTACAATACTATCCGTTTGTCTTAAGCAGTTGTCGTATTGGTCTGATTTGTCGTATTTGTCTGATTATGTTAGTTTGAGAAAAATGCCCGGATGGTTTCCATAACCCTCCTGGGTTATTATAGTTGATGTCTTACAAAGGACCAAAGGCGATCCTTCACTAATCACACTAATCACTAACTTTTACTAATCACACTAGTGAACTCGTTCAGCTTTACCGAACATAGTGTGAACAAGGAAACTCTCATTTATAGAAGCTGAGGTCTGTTGAGCTGAGACAAAGTGGTGATAATAATCTTGGAAAAATACGCCTCTACATCTGAAACTAATACCGAGATTAATGATTTACTAAGAAAAGATTTATTAAAAAAGGATTTGCTGAAAAAACTATTAACCATTAAAGGATCACCTGATCAATTAGCGAAAAGTTTTTCCCTGGGATTTGGGTTAGCCCTCTTGCCCTTGCCCGGTCTCAATCTACCCCTGGGGATCGTGTTGGCGAAGTTTTTCAGGTTAAACATTGTGGCTACGTCTATCCCAGCTATTTTGCTAGCCTATGTCTCTCCCTTTTTGTATGTGCTGAACTATAAGACCGGGGCGATCTTCCTGAACACTGGCTCAGCCCCGGCGCAACAGTACGATATCGTTTATGATCTCTCTTATTTTGACCGGGTGGTAGACTTTTTCGCCAATGTCGGCAGTGCTTATCTGCTCGGAAGTGCGATAAATGCCGCTATAATTGCTGTTGTATCTTATTTTGTTTTTTTATTCTTGTTTCTAAAAATAGAGAAAAGCCGGCGAAAAGCCGGCTCAAAACTAGGCCAGGATATCCACCAGTAACCCCTGGATCTGCCCGATTCGAGCCAAAATGTTTAAGCCCTTCTCCTGCTGCTTCAGAATGGCATCGGACAGGTCAAGCAGTTTCTGATCGACGATCTCAATGGTTTTATAGATCTTCATCCGGCGAAAACCGGTCCTCTGTTCCACTTTGAGGCTGTGCTTAAGCACCTCGTCGAAGAAATCCTTGATCATTTTCTTGTACTTCATTAGATCTTCAGCGGT
>JAAZDI010000286.1 GCA_012512295.1 Syntrophomonadaceae bacterium | reverse complement strand
CGCCCCCATTAAGCTATTTCTTTTTCTGTATAGATGTCAATAACTAGAGCTGGACCCATACGAGCACTTAATCCAAAACCGGTACAGCCGGAATAATCCGGCAGAATAACCGGACGATAAGGAATCGCTTAAAAATTCGACATAAAAACCTTAACAGTCTTAAAATACGACAAACTGACAGTAATTCCTTCTGTGTTGAAAAAACAGCCAGACAAACATGCAACAATGGCACCCTTTTATTTCACAATTGAGTGTTTTAACATTCTTGTCAGTATGTTATACTATATTCAGGCTATTCTATCTGTTTGTTAGCTCCTCTTCTAGCATAATTGGATTGTGGTGTATTTGACAAATTTATCGTGGTTCACACCAATACTTTCTCATATATAATTCCCCCATGATTTTTCAATCACAGGAAGGAACTCGGCGATTTGTGGCGAAGTATAACATAGTGTAAAAAATTATAGAAAATTATAGATGTCTCTTTTTATGCTATCAGGTTAATGTCTTTGTTTTGGAGGTGATTTGTTCTAATAATCAATAATCAACCGATAGCATGGTAATGCTACTATTTTACATTTAAGGGAGGAGTATAAATCTAATGGCTAAGTTGTCCCGTAAAGAAAGAATCGAACTGCAAAGAAAAGAATCGCTAGAGTTCTGGCGAAAAAAGGACGCCGAGTTGTTAGAGCGTCGGAAGGAAGCCTACAACGTTGGCGGTCAAAAACAGGTTGATCGTTTGGCAAAACAAGGGAAGAAAAACCCGCGGGAACTCTTGCAAATGTTGATTGACCCGGGTACAGATTTCTTTGAACTCGGTCTGGACTGCGGTTATAACATAGGTTATCCGGAACAACCGCATATTCCGGGTGGCGGTCTAATAACCGGGGTTGGTAAAATCCACGGTAAAGACTGCATGATCTTTATCAACGAGAGCCGGATGTCTGCCGGGACTTACTTCCCAATTACTTTAAAGAAACACATGAGAGCCCAAAGAATTGCCAATGAGCTTCGGCTTCCCTGTGTTTATGTCGCCGACTCAGGCGGGATTTTCCTACCGCTGCAGGCTGGTTGCTTCGCTGACGAGGGAATGTTTGGCTCCATGTTCTACAATATGTGCAATATGTCAGCCCGGGGAATTAAGCAGTACACCCTGAGTACTGGCGGAAACACTGCTGGTGGAGCTTACATCGTTTACCTGGCTTGCGAATCCATCATGATTGACAAGCTGGCGTTTGCCTTCCTGGCTGGCCCGCCAATGGTTAAGTCAGCTATCGGTGAAGATGTTTCCCACGAAGACCTGGGCGGTGCATATGTTCACACCAAGCATTCCGGTGGTTGTGACCACTTTGTCCGCAATCAAGAAGAGGGGATTGCTCGGCTGCGTGAACTGATTTCCTTCGACCCACCACAGGGATTCTATACCCAACGTCGGGAGTCCAAACCACCCAAGTTTGGTATAGACGAACTGATGATGAGTATGCCGGCAGATACCTATCAGCCGATTAATGTTAAAGATTTTATCAAGTGTATAGTTGATGACAGTTATTTCTCTGAATACAAGGAGAATTATGGTCCTGGCCGTGGAGATAGTGTTATCTGCGGTAAAGCCTTTATCGATGGTATTCCAGTGGGTATTGTTGCTTCGAATAAAAATGGTACAATCTTTACCCAGGCAGCGCAAAAGGCTTCCGAGTTTATCATTCGCTGCGGCAACGACGGCACAGCCCTTCTCTTCATCCAAGGTGCTCCTGGCTACATGGTAGGTAAAGCTGAGGAATGGGCTGGTATTGGTAAGTATGGTTCGGACATGGTGCGGGCAGTTTCCTGCGCTAAGGTGCCGAAGATTCAATTGGTTATTGGTCCTGACCATGGAGCGGCTAACTACGGTATGTGCGGACGGGCCTTCCGGCCAAACTTCATCTTCCAGACCATGCGGGCTCGGACCACAGTTATGGCTGGACACACTGCGGCGTTCATTCTAGAAACTCTCCGTCGGGTCAATGCGAAGAAGGCTGGCGAGACGATTAACGAAGAAGAAATGGCCGAATTCCGCAAGAAGATGATTGAACGGTATGATGGTGAAGGTCATCCGTACTTCACTGGTGCTCGGAACTTCCACGATGGCATTATCACCCACGCGGAAATCCGACCCACCCTCGCTCGGGCATTAGAACTCTGCTGGAGAGTTCCGCTCCGTCACTCCGATTGGGGCAACGTCAAATTCTAATTTCGCTCAGGCAGATAAAAAGCACTCTGGTCTTCGGCCAGGGTGCTTTATTATTATGTCATTTTTTATTATGATTTATTATTATGTCATTGTGAGCGAAGCGAATAATCTTCTCTGCGCTGGGAAAAAGACCTTCAGTAAGGCTCAGGATGACATGTGTCCATTATATTTAATTATTTAATTATTAAATCAGCGGTTGTGCTTGTGGGTATGAATGGTTAATTTAGAAGGACTGAATCGGGTTTGCATTAGGGTTAATTGTCCTAATGTCGCGGGTCAAAAACAAGAAATGATGTAAAATTCGGGCGGTCATTCCCCAGATGATGTACTTTTGGTAAAAATAAAAGTATACCGGATAGGTGCCTTCCCGCCAGTTATAATTTTTTCCCTGCGGAATCAGGTCAAATGGAAAGTCGTTGGCAAAATTCAGCTGGAACGAAAGCTTGTGGATCAATGGTGAGGTAGAATAGAGATAATCAAGGGGCACGTAAAAGACTTCCTCTACTTCATCTGTGTTCAGGGCAATCTGAGTGTGGTTGTTAATCCTACATAGAAACGGATAGATAATAGTATTACAAGGGGTGACTAGAAGATCTAGCGGAGCAATTACTTCAATATCTTCGGGTGCCAGACCTAGCTCTTCGCTGGTTTCTCTAATTGCCGTCTGCACTGCGCTGCTGTCGGTTGATTCTACCTGTCCGCCGGGAAAACAGATTTCACCTGGTTGACGGCGCAGTTGGTTAGCCCTTACTTCAAAAAGGACACAGGTTTGACCATTATGATCAATCAGCGGCAGCAAAACGGAAGACTTAAAACAATTCTCAATCCCAATAATATTTACTTTCCTATTTTTTAATTGATATAGCCGTTTAATCATCTTTAATTAACCCTCTTCTTTAATTTTCTTAGGATACCAGCACAGACGACTCTCATTTTCCACTGGATTAAACCCGCAGGCTTCCCAGAAAGGCACTATTTCCGGGCGGGCGTACAGGCAGACTTGATCGAATCGGTGAAGGGAATACAGCCATTCCTTGGTAGCGTTGATAATTTGACGGCCATAACCCTGGCGTCGGTAATCATTCGCTAAAACGAAATAGCCTAATTTTGCCCAATGCTGCTCACCAATATCCTCTTTGGCAACCAGCCATATTTCTAGCCGTAAGTATACCATAGGATTTCCCGATGAAGTAAGCGGTCCTTGTAATAAATATCGGTTAGGGCTTTCGAAAGCGGTCGTAATTGGTACCCCTAAAATCAACGCAATTCTATCAGCTAATTCCTGCCAGGCAGACTGTTCAAGAAGGAAAGAGGTTGTCAAACTATTATCCCTCCTTTATAAATTTAGTATTGTATGACAAATTAAAATATTACAACTTCTGTTATTGGGGTTGACTTATCTGCATTGATAATGTATAAATTATTCCAGAAATCTTGTTAATTTGAGTTTATTCGATATGTTTTGTCGAAAAACGCGGAGCCGGTTTAGTTTGCCCGATAAATACAAAGCTGTAATTATGAAATATCATAGATAATACATTACATTTTTTTAAGCAATACTAACACTAACTTACATAGAATAACTAAAATAATATTTGTATTTAAACTAGCCGGTTCTGTGTTCTTTTTTTCTTATACTTTGAATGATTTTAGAGGCTATTGAGGGAGTTAGTAGCTGTTATTGGGATTAAGTCGGAGAAGTGGATTAAAGTTGCATCAAGTTGAGGAATAAAGCTGCTAATCAAAGGCTTGCTGATCAAAGGAAAAACATATAATAATTATTTACATATTTTAAATTTAAAATTATATAAAAACCAGACGAAGAAAAACGCGAGAAGACTCGGGTTTATTTTTTGGTTTTGATATGAAATTATTAAGTAAAATATAGCATAAAATATATTATTTGGTTAATTGGGCAGGAGGTTTAATTAAGAATGTCGAATATTATTTTAAAATTAATCTATTTGGATTAGTATATCTAGAGTCGGGGTGGGGTAAGATGGATGCCTGCTTTGATGAAAACATTTGGACAAAAAAGACGATCGAAAAAGGGAGAATCCTTTTCCTTGAAGGTGATCCGGGTGATGATATCTATTATATCCTGGAAGGGGCAATTAAAGTATTTATCCTTGATTCTAGCGGCCGGGAGAATATACTCGCCCTGCTTGGTCCGGGAGATTTCTTGGGCGAAATGTCTATAATTGACGAAAAACCTCGTTCGGCTACGGCTCAAGCCCTGGAAAAGAGCCAGGTTCTGGTGCTTAATCGAACGTTATTTGCTTCGCAAATCAAAGAAAATCCCTCAATTGCTTTTCGCATTATTCAGATCTTAGTTGAGCGTTTGCGGAAAACTGATCAGCAATTATTGTTTCAAGTTTGTAAAACAGCCCGCCTGCGGGTGGGGAAAGCCATTCTTGATTTAGCTGAGAAATTTGGCAGAAATACGGATGAAGGTATCCTGATTAATCTGCGGATTACCCACCAGGACCTGGCAGCCTATTCCGGGGTGGCCCGTGAAACAGCTACCAGGATGGTGCAGGATTTTTTAAATAGTAACCTCTTAAAGATTAATCCAAAAAATTGTTTGATTGTTACGGATCTAGAAGAATTCCGCATGACAGTGTTTGAGTAAACAAGCAGGTATCAGATCAAGCAAAATTATAATTCTGTTGCTTAATTATAAAAACAGGATATCTCTAACAGTATTAATCATCTCATTTGACCCGGTCCGAATGGTGTGGCGAATTGGTTTTTGATTTAAGCCATGGAGACCTTTGGGAATCGGAAGCTGACAGGTGTCAGCCAGTAATTCGAGCAAGGCAAACTCGTCTTGGTTTGCCGCGGCGTCCAATCCCAGAATGGCTTGAGCGACGCTGCTGCTGAACTTAAAGGGACTGGCAGTAGAGGCAATCACCGTTTTTGTTTGATCCCCGGTTGCTGCTACATACTTATCATAAACATTTTTACCAACGGCCGTGTGGGTATCCAAGACATAGTTGGCTTGAGAGTAGGTCTCCTGGATCGTCGCCAGAGTCTCGGCATCCGTCGCGTAATCGGACCAAAAGATTTCCTGAATCGACCGGTGCAGGTTATCATCAATTTGATAACGCCCGGTTTCTTTTAATTCATTCATCCAGGTCTGAATTCGCTGGGCATCGTGGTCAGTTAATTCGTACAACAAACGTTCCAGATTGCTGGAGATTAGGATATCCATTGAAGGGGAGATGGTTTTGTAAAAAAACCGGTTCCGGTCATAAACCCCGGTTTGGATAAAATCTGTCAGCACTTTATTAGTATTAGCCGCACATATCAATCGGTTAATCGGCAACCCCATTTGTCGAGCATAGAAAGCAGCCAAGATATTGCCGAAATTACCGGTCGGTACCACGACATTGATTTTCTCGCCAGGTGATAGAGCATTTTGCCTCATTAGTTCAGTATAAGCATAAACATAATAAACAATTTGCGGAACCAGTCGTCCCCAGTTAATAGAATTAGCCGAGGAAAGCTTAATTTTTTTTGTCTCCAGTTCTCGATTAAACTCCAGGTCGCCAAAAATGTTCTTGACCCCGCTTTGCGCATCGTCAAAATTTCCTACTACAGCAACAACAGCGACGTTATTTCCGTCCTGAGTAACCATCTGCCTTTTTTGAACCTCGCTAACTCCCTGATCCGGGTAAAAGACAATAATTTTCGTCCCGGTTACGTCTTTAAACCCTTCGAGGGCCGCTTTTCCAGTATCACCGGAGGTAGCTACCAGAATAACTATTTCTGCTGCTTCGCCGGTTTTTTTCATGCTGGTGGTTAGCAGCCGGGGCAGCAACTGCAGCGCCATATCTTTAAAGGCACAGGTTGGCCCGTGCCACAGTTCTAAAAAGTGAATCGAGTCGTTAAGCCTAAACAACGGAGCAATGTGGGGATGGTCAAACTTGTCCGCGTGGTAAGCCCAATTAACGCATTCCTGAAGCTCTGATTTGGTAAAATCAGTTAAGTACAGACTGAGTATCGCCAAAGCCTGTTCCCGATAGCTTAAGCCAACCAGGTGGGTTAGTTGGTCGGGGGTAAATTTAATCTGTTGACAAGGTACAAATAAACCGCCGTCCGGGGCAATTCCCATTTTAATCGCTTCGGCCGAACTAACCGGCTGCGTTTTTCCCCGGGTACTTTCATATAACATTTTTTAACCTCCTTGGGCCCCTTTCTCTTAGTTATAGACTAGAATCGCAAAAAAGGCAACTGGTGCTCGGGCCGGAAGGTCATTGTGCTTATCGAAGATTGATTATCGAGACTGATAAGAAAATAATGTTCATATCGTGCGGTTAATTTTAATATCGTGCGGCTACCACGAATTATATTATCTCTTAGCTGATTGACCAAGTGGTCTAATAAGCTGTATATAACTTCTAAAACTAGAATTTTTTATAGAAATTTAGATTATTTAATAACTGAATTAAGTTTATTGAAGGATTTTGTAGGTAAAAGTAGAATCATTTGCTGAGGGTAATTTTTATTGGAAGGATTTATTATCATGCTTAAATTAAAAAGATTGTTCATTCCTTGCCTGCTTCTGGTGCTTTTTTTAGTTAGTGCCTACTTTCAGCTCTGGGAACGCGTTGAATCTTCAGTGTATGATACTTGGTTCAGGCTCTCTGGGGCCAAGGACCCGGGAGATCAAATCGTAATTATTGGGATGGGTGAGAAATCCATTAGTGAGTTGGGCCCCCTCGCCTGGCCGCGTTCAACCCATGCTGCTCTGTTAGAACAGTTGCGGGAAGCCCGCGCGGTGGCCTTTGACTTGGATTTCGACATCCCGGGGCAACCAGACGAGGACCGGGCTTTAGCCCAAGCCATTCATGATCACGGCCGGGTGGTTTTAGGATATGCCCTAACCTTTGAAGCGGCCGGAGATGACCCGGAACAAGGACATAGTATGAACATAAAAATGCCGGTCGAGGATTTTTTGATCGGGGCAGCCGGGGTTGGCTATATTAATATGCCGGTCGATCCGGATAACGTGGTGCGGCATACTACCGTTGCTTTTCCCTTGCCTGATTTTCCAGGGCAGTTTATGCCTTCTTTTCATTTAGCTACCGCCCTGGTGGCAAACGGCTTGGATCCTGAGGCCATTTCCCAACCCGATCCGATGCAGTTGCGAATTAATAATAAACTAATTCCCGTAGACGCACAATACCAAGCCTTATCTGATTTCTGGGGACCAGCCGGCACTTTTCCGACTTATGAATACAGCGATGTTTTATTTGGTCGGGTTGACCCAGCTCTGCTGCGGGACCGGATTTGTTTAATCGGTCCGACCTCTGTTCTGGAGCATGACTACCAGCAAACTCCCTATACTCGAGGGAATTTGGTGCTGGATAACGCTCTACCTACTCCCGGGGTAGAGATTCACGCCTCCTGCTTAAAGACCTTTCTGGAGGGACGCTATTTTCAGCGCGTAACAACTGGGACTAACTTGCTTTTTCTCCTGTTGGTGTGGCTGATTACCACTGTTTTGACCTTGCGCCGCGGCCCCTGGGCCGGGCTGGCCATTGTTTCTATTATGATTGTGGCGATTGGTGGTTTGGCTTATGGCCTGTGGCTGTATAAACATCTGTGGCTGAATTGTGCCGCGCCGTTAGCCCTCACTATTGCTACCTATACAGCGGTCACGGCTGAGAGTTATCTGACCGCGGAAATGGAACGCCGGAAAACCCGCGCTTTGTTTGGCCGTTATGTTTCACCGGCAGTGGTTGAAGAACTGACCAATCACCCCGAGTTGGTGGAACTGGGGGGTAAGCGGCAGGAAGTCACTATCCTGTTTTCGGATATTCGTGGTTTTACCTCTTACAGTGAAGCTAGAGCCCCAGAAGAGGTAGTTAGCCGATTAAATGAATACTTATCCGCAATGACCGCCATTGTTTTTAAACACGGCGGCATGATCGACAAATACATGGGTGACGGCATGATGGCGGTTTTCGGAGCCCCGGTCCAGCAGGCGGATCACGCCGCTAAGGCAATTGCCGCTTCGCAGGAGATGCGAGAGCAACTGGTAGAACTAAATAAGATGTGGGAAGCGCGGGGTGAGCACCTGTTTAATATTGGGATCGGTTTAAGCAGCGGACCGGTAGTCGTGGGCAATGTCGGCAGCCAGGAACGGACCGATTATACCGTGATTGGCGAGGATGTGAATCTGGCTTCTCGATTGGAAGGTTTAAACAAAGAACACGGCACTCAGTTAATCCTCAGTGATCGAACTTTAAAGAGTTTAACCGAGAGTGGGGTGAAAATACCCTGGCACTTTGAGGAGCTAGGTCAAGTGCCGGTGCGGGGTTTTACCGAACCAATCACGATTTATACGATTAGAGGCGAGGCGAAGGGCATAGGGACAGCTTAACTATCCGTACGCCAAGTCTAGGCCATATATTTTGTTAAAAAAATGCCTTAGGCTTTTCAGGTTAACGGAGTCAATGTTTTAATTGGAGTTAATTTTTTAATTTTTTTCTAGATTCTAGTATACAGTGGGAGGCTGATCTATACGTGCTTTTATATAGGCGTGGTTTAACCAAAATTTTATGCTTAACCCTAACTTTGGCTTTTCTGATGCTTCAGTTCATGCTGGCTGATCTCAAAAACAATCAGGCTCAAGCCGCTGAAACAGGCCTGTTTACTGATGTAACTGAAGATAGCCCGAACTTTGCCTATATCAACTATCTGGCTAATCAAAAGATAATTTCTGGTTTTCCGGATGGGACCTTCCATCCCCAAGAAGGAGTTACCCGAGCCCAAGCCGCTCTTTTTTTAGTGAAAGTGCTTGGTTTGAATTTGGCAGAAGTTACGGAAAGCGGCTTTAGTGACTTATCTGCGGATCACTGGGCCTTTGCTGCCATCGGCGCTGCGGTCAAAGCTGGTTATCTCCAGGGTTACCCAGATGGCACCTTTCGGCCAGAACAACCCATATCCCGGGCGGAGGGAATCGTTTTGGCTCTCAGGTTGTCGAAAAGCGAATTGCCGGTAGTGGCTCTACCCCCGTTAGCAGATGTCCCAACGGACCATTGAGCTGCCCCACAGATTAGTGCGGCCCTGGATGCTGGGTTAATAAGCCGGGTAGATAACACTCATTTCGCCCCGGATGCTGCTTTGAGTCGGGCCGGGGTTGCGCGCGCTTTTGCCCTGATGATGGTTTTGGCGCCAGAGTATCAAGCGGCCACTCTGGCCGGGGTCCTGAAACCAGATAAAGGAACTGTTAAGCTGAAGTCGGAATCTGAGGCCAGTTTTCAGACCGTCACTAAACAAGTGACGTTAAAGGTTGGCGATACTATTATGACCGAAGCCAACAGTGTAGCGGAGGTAACCTTTGATGACGGTACTGCCCTGAGAATTGAACCTAATACTCAACTGGTAATCACGAAAACCCAAGGTGTAAAGTATATCAAAAAGAATGGTCAAGCTGGGACCGCGGTTGATCTTCTGGGGATAGACCTCAAGCGAGGGGAAATCTTCGGGGGATTGGCTTCTCATGGGGAAGAACCGGCACCCGCAGAAGGGACAACGGTTGTTCAACCTCAACCTCAGGTGCAGTCCAGTGCCCGCCTTGCTTCTACCTATATAGATGTCGAGTATCCGTCAGTGAATGTCAGGATGGCGGAAGATAAAAAGGAACTGCCTTGGTGGAAGAAACCCCGGGAGCAGAAAGTACGGGTTGAGGTCAACATGCCCTGGGGAGTATGCGGTATTAGAGGAACCTTCTGCCACGGTTATGTTGGCGACAGCGGTGAATCAGGAGTCGACCTGTTGACCGGTTCGGCTATATTGACGTCTGACGGTATGCAAACCATGCTTCAGGCTGGGCAAAAAGCAGTGATCGATTCGAAGGGGCAAATAACCACTGATAATATGCAGCCCCAGGATTATCAGAAGTGGACACAACCTGAGGTGCAAGATTGGGCCAACCGGACTGCGAATAACATTGATAATAATGCGCCAGCAGCACCTGACAGCACTCCGGAAACGGGGCAAACATCTGGCGAAGAAGAGAATAATGAGGAACCCGGCACCCAGTCCGATAAAGTAAGTGGAGCTTTAGGGCAAGCCGCTGCTTCAGCCTCTTCACAACCCTCAACTCCTTCTCAAGGAGGAGGCGGTGGTGGTGGCGGTGGTAGCACGTCGCCGACCATAGTTTCCATTAGTGAACAAAAAGCAGTAGTGCCTCAAGGTGATTCCGGAAGCGTGTATCAACTACCGGCAACAATCGAAGCAAAAATGAGTAATGGAGCGACCCAGCCGGTAGCAGTATCTTGGAGTACTCCGACTGTCGATTTAAGTAAAGCGGGGGTCTATAAATACGAAGGTACAGTAAGCGGGTATGACCAAAATGTCATCTTTGAATTGGTGGTTGAAGCACCTTTGGGAGTAGCCGTGCCAATTGAACAAAACATCCCGCTAGCCTTTGTCGGTGGGATAAGGCTTGATTTTAGAAATATAAGTATTCCCCCGGGTGCAACGGTAACAGTTAATAAAGTGGATAATCCCGAAATTGAAGGCACCGGGCTCAGAGTAGCCGGAAAGGTTATTGATATCACTTATGAGGGAAATATAGACTTTAGCCAAGGAGTAATAATAACAATACCCTATAATAAGGATGCAGATGAAAGTAGGATAGCGATTTTCTACTTCAATGAAAATGACGGAACCTGGGAATGCCAGGATTCTCAAGTTGGTAACGGAGTTGTTGATGCTACAGTTTATCATTTGTCAATTTTCGGTGTATTTGAGGCAGATTTAGTGGCTATGGGAAAAATCGAGGGGACTATTACAAATGCCATTAATGGTGAAGGGGTTTCCGGATTAACCATTAATTTCCGGAAAGGAATTGACAATAAGGAAGGGGCCATTGTTATAACCACAAGCACCGGTGCTGGGGGACATTATAGTGTAGAAGGAATAGAGGCCGGAAACTATACTGGTGAAATCATCGGCGAGGGTTACATTACATCATACTTTTCCGCTGAGTGTTCGGAAAACAGTAATAATCAAAATGGCACAGTAATGCCTATTCTTACCGAAGGTGAGACAAAAATTGTGCTTACCTGGGGCGAAGAACCTAGTGATTTAGATTCTCACTTGACCGGACCTCGGTCTGATGGAGGAAGATTCCATATTTATTACGGTAATAAATCAAATCTGGATAATGATGAGATTAAGGCTGAGTTGGATGTCGACAACATGGAATCATTTGGTCCTGAGACAACAACTATTAGAAAGCAGATTGATGGTGTATATAGATACTCGGTTCATCATTATAGCGGTGATGGAAGCTTAACAAGTTCAAAGGCCATGGTTCAAGTCTATCAAGGAGATAGATTAATGGCTTCATTTAACGTACCAACTGACATTCCAGACGTACAGCTGGGAGATTATTGGACGGTTTTTGAGCTTGCTGGCGATATTATCACCCCGATAAATAAAATCATGCATAGTTTTGAGGGGATTGAGGTTGCGGCACCAACCGATGTCCGGGTTATTAGTACCTATAGTCAGGGTGGTGTTGAGAACTGTATTACCTGGAAAGATAGTGTAACCTCCGAAGTGGAAAAATATTACATTTTGCGTTCTGAGGTTGATGACCTTAATTATGCATATGTAATTGGGGTGGTTTTGCCCGGTATTCAAAGTTTTACTGACATGGAGTCGTCATTAATACCCGGGAAAGACTATTATTACTTTGTAAAGGCATCAGTATATAGCGACTATTTATCTATATCTACTAACAGTTTCATGGTTACAACTGAAAGTGACAGCTCCATACAGCCTAAGCAGTTTTACGGGACAGTCTCGATTAATGGGCAGCCTGCGCCTGAAGGGACCGTAATCATTGCCAAGGTAGGGGATCGTGAGGTTGGTAGAATCACAGTAACTGAGGCCGGTAAGTATGGTGAATTGGACGGACCGAAACTGGTTGCAGGTGCTGACGGCAATATCGAACCAGGAGCGATCATTGACTTCTGGGTTGTTTATCTTGTCAATGATAAAGAAGTTCAGGAAAAAGCGCGAGGAACAGCGAGATTTCAATCGGGAGCGATCGAGAAGTTAGATCTTCATGTTGGAGTACCGCTCCTGCCCGATGCGTTTTACGGGACAGTCACCATTAATGGGCAGCCTGCTCCTAAAGGGACCGAAATCATTGCCAGGATAGAGGGTCGTGAGGTTGGTAAAATTACAGTAACCGAGGAAGGTACGTTTGGTTATCCAGAGTTAGGCGGACGGAAACTGATTGTGGGTGCTGACGGTAACATCGAACCAGGAGCTACCATTGAGTTCTGGGTCGTCTATGTCGTCAATGATGAAGAAGTTCAGGAAAAAGCGCAGGGCATCGAGGAACTTCAATTTCAATCAGGAGCGATCCAGGAGTTGAATCTTCATGTCGGATCTCTAAATTAGACGAGCAATCTTTTTAGGGATTTATTGAAAATCCAAAAACAGTTTTTATCAATTTCCAACTAAAAGACCAGTATTTGTAAACGTTTTTATAACAAGGAGGATAGATCAGATGCAAAAAAAAGCTGTGGTTATTCATTTTAACCGCGCTCTTGGTTTTGACCATCGGATTGCCCGCAGATGCGGAAGTAGTGTCATCCGGTAGTGGAGGATGTGGTGAGGCTGTTTTGGTCACCACTGACAATTCAACTGTTTGTGTGACTACAAATTATCGCCTTGAATTTACGACCAAATATGATCTAACGGTATCTGACAAAGTTTATCTTGATTTTAGATCGTCCTCGTTTGAATTCAGCCTGGACGATTTGACTAATATGACTTTGAATGGCTTATCATCAACAGTAACTGTTAATGAACAGGGCGTTTTTGAGATAGTACTTCCTGTTACGGTTTTCGATGGTATTAATGTGACAATCGAACTCCCCGATATCCAGAATCCATCATTTCCCGGTTGCTACACTTTTGCTGATGTGTGGACCAGTAAAGATCCCGGGATTATTCAGTTCGCAGTTAAAGTGACCCCGAGATTAATGATTACCCCGAGCAAATCTAACTGTTTTGTTGGCTCGCTGGTAAAGTTGACCATAGAACTAGTGGATGGCCAGGGCAATCCCTTTAATGTTCCGGATGAGTTCGAGTTTATACCTATAGAACTTGAAGAGTTTGTTGAGCCTGTAGAAGAGCCTAAATATGGCAATTTTTACGATCTTGATTTATACAGACTAGAAGACAACTGTATATCTATTGAGAGTGGCAATGCGAGCAGCGCTGTTTATTACCAGCCTAAGTGCGAGGGAAATAAGAAAGTATTTGCCACACATGCCGTAACACCATTCGGCGAAATAAAGGAGGTTTATTGCGAAATAAATGTTATCGATGAACCCGTTTATTGGACAATAAAAATTAGTAGCGGCTGGAACATTGTTTCCGCACCCTTTAACTTAGAACAGACCACTTTAGACGAGGTCATCGAAAATCCTGAGTACATTGAGATAGCCTTAACCTACGATGAAGGTCAATGGAAACAGATATCGGTAACAGAATCCCAATTAAAACCGCTACATGCAATTTATGTAAAACTAAGAGCTGATAAAGAGAGTAATGCCAAGTACTATTATCCCTCAGAGGACAGTAGTTACACCCGGGATCTCGATGCTGGCTGGAACCTGGTGGGTCCCGTAGTTTACAACATAGATAGCGATGGTAAAGTGAATTTAGAACAGGCTTTGTATAGCATTGAAGGCAAGTACAGCCAGGTAACCTGTCCCTCTCCTGATCCTGATGACGCGAATAAGCTTTCATGGACGTATATCCCCGGGGCCGTTGGAGGAACACCACCGGATATGCAGATCGGCCATGGCTACTGGGTTTATATGGAAGAAGCGGGTGAGTTGTTCGTCGATGAACTTAAATGATTGATAAGCTAATAATACTTTTTAGCAGATAGTACTGTTTGTTTTACTCAAGCAGCTAAAGGAGCTGTATATTATGGATGCCCGGGTCATCCTAGAAAAGGCTTTTGAATTAGGGGCATCGGATGTTCATATCTCGGTTGGAAGTGCCCCGGCTTTCCGCCGGCACGGAGCGTTGCTGCCTTTAGACGCCCCGGAATGGCAAGGGACGCTGCAGATCGATCCTTCTTACCTGGAAAAGATGACCCCGGAGCTTACCGAGCATTTGGCCCGGCAGATCATCCCCGAGGACCGGTACAAGGAGTTTGCCGCTAAAGGAGAAATAGATTTCGCTTATGAGCTTGAAGGAATAGGCCGCTTTCGCGTCAATGCTTTCCGGCAAAAAGGCACGGTGGCCCTGGCCTTACGATTGATCAACTCCCAGATTCTATCCTTTCAACAGTTGGGCTTGCCGGAAATCCTGGCTGATTTGGCTCGCCTCCCCCGGGGAATGATACTGGTGACCGGGCCGACCGGGAGTGGTAAGTCAACCACCCTGGCTTCGATGATTGACCTGATCAACCGGGAGTCCCGTTGTCATATCTTAACCCTGGAGGATCCGATTGAGTTTGTCCATACCCATAAAAAAAGTCTGGTCAATCAGCGGGAAATCCATCAAGACTCGCAGTCTTTTGCCAGTGCCCTGCGGGCAGCCTTGCGGGAGGACCCGGATGTCATCCTGGTTGGGGAGATGCGCGACCCGGAAACGATCGGGATTGCTTTAACGGCGGCAGAAACCGGCCATTTGGTGCTTGGCACCTTACATACTTCCAGTGCGGCGCAGACCATTGACCGGGTGATTGACGTTTTCCCTCCGCATCAACAGCAACAGATTCTGGTACAATTGGCCAATAGTATTCAGGGAGTGGTCGCCCAACAGTTGATTCCTCGCATTGATAAACCGGGGCGAGTGGTGGCGTGCGAAATTATGGTAGCCACACCGGCGATTCGGAACTTGATCCGTGAAGGAAAATCCTATCAGATAATCAACCAGATCCAAACCGGGATGAAGTATGGGATGGTTACCTTGGATATGAGTTTGCGTAACCTGGTGCAGAAAAGAATAATCGCCAGAGAAGAGGCGCTCAACCGGGCGACGGATCCAGAGACCTTGATGAGAATGCTGGGTCCTTAGATCAGGTGCGTGTTATTAGCTAAATTGTTAAGATTCTTATTTTGAATAGTTTTTATAGTTTTGGGATCGTGTCATTGCTATGAATATAACCAGTTTCGTTTATCATGGCGTGGCCAACGCATGATAATTCCGAGAGAAGCGAAGAATCCTTCCCGTATTGAGAAGAAGATCCTTCGCTAACGCTCAGGGCGACATATGTCCACTATTATATAGATGGTTGTGTTCTTGGGGCATTGGCTCTAGTAAAGGTATACTGTCTACTTCGCCAGCATAAGACACTAATCCCCTGGTTCTGCTAATAAAATAGTAGCAGGGATGCGATTATGTTCTTCAAAGAACTTCTGGTCTGGCTAATTCTGAGCTTCGTTCAGATTTGTGTCTTGGTCTGGTTTATTCAGTTGGTCGCGAAGGCCATTCATAAACAGTAGGCATTGTTAAGACAATTAACGGTTGATTACCGTCAATCCATTGGACCTGGGAATCGGTTAACTTGGCCCAGTCTGATAGCGGGATCCAGAAAACACAGTTGCTGTCGTCGAGTCGGTAGGGTACTTGAACCAATTCGTATTCTTGATTATTCACAGCTGCCTGCTTGCTTCCTTCGTGAAAGTCAATTGATTTATCGCCTAATTGAACTGAAGCGGTTAACCGGCCCTCGACCTCTTTGATGCTAGCTGAAGTACGGTAGAGATCCGTTAGCTGCTCGATTGAGGCAAAGGCGGTGCCGGCTTCAACT
>JAAZDI010000285.1 GCA_012512295.1 Syntrophomonadaceae bacterium | reverse complement strand
TTGCTTCACAATAACAATAATTGAAATGGTATTTTTGGTATATGTAATCTAAGGCTGTAAAGTATCGGAATACTGCTATTTGTATCAACAGACTTCACTGTCAGGGGGATGACGCCTGCAAGAACAGAAATCATTGTTCAACTAGTCCCTCTAGCTCGGTAGAAAGTGTATCCATAGATATGTCGCGCCTATGATATAATAGTCGCGAGGGACAAGGCTGTGCGGAAAACAGCGGAAGGAGGCAAAAATGAAAGATAATAACATAGACCGGCCAACGGAGGCCGCTCAGCCTTTTCAGGCGATCTTTGCCAATGAAGAGTTGTTTGAAAGAATAGTGGAATTTTTCCCGTATCCGGTGCAGGTTTTTTCCGTCGATGGAACGGCGGTCAGGATCAACCGGGCTGCGCTGGAAATGATAGGCATCCGGAGTGTGGAGGCGCATGTGGGTAAATACAATGTTTTTCAGGATCCACTCGTAAGGGAACTTGGCATTATGGACCAGGTCAAGCAGGTGCTGACCGGAAAGACTGTATACATGACTGATCTCGATTTTTCTTATCAAAACATGATCAAATATTTCAATGTGGTAGACAGGGACATCAAGACCTTGCATGTGGACATCACGTGTTTCCCGCTCCTGAAGCCGGATCACACGGTGAGCTGTTTCGTTGCCATTTTTTTTATAAAGAAAGCATACCGGGGCCGGGAGGAGATCCAAAGAGGCAAAGAATACATTGAAAAGCATTGGCGGGAAAAGTATGACGCTAGGAAGGTGGCAGAGGCAGCAAATCTGAGCGCGCATCATTTCGCAAAGCTTTTTAAAAAGCATGTGGGCATTACGCCCTACGATTACTATATAGACATAAAAATACGCAAAATACAGGAGCGGTTAAGGGACCCAAACCTTACCATTGCCGAGGCCTTCGCTGCTTGCGGTGTCGATTATCACGGACATTTTGCCCGGGTGTTCAAAAAAAGGACCGGGCTCACCCCATCGCAATATCGTGAAGCGGAGCGGGGGTTTTTGACTAAGATAGAATAGGCTTCCGGAGATTGATTGATCCCCGGAAGCCTGTTTGTCCCGATATTAATGTCACTTTATTGTCATTTCGCGGTATTTTAGAGGAGTAACCCCCACATGCTTTTTAAAAACGCTGAAAGAATGTCCATTGTATTCCAACCCACAGGCATCGAACGCTTCTTTCACAGTGAGATTGGTATCCCGCAGCTTTTCCATTAGGTGTTCTATCTTGAGTTTTCGGTAATAGTTATGTGGAGTCATGCCAACGTTGCTTTTGAACACGCGGGAGAAATGATATGGACTGAGACCGGCCGCTTTGGCCGCTTCATTCAAGTTAAACTCTTTGTCCCAATTGTTCTCGAGGTATTCTATGGCATTGGCAATACTGACTTTCCCCTTGTAGATTCTTTTGGTAATAAGAAGGATCGCCACATGGGACACCTCGCCCTGCTCGTCCTTAATGGGAAAACCCGTCGCGTCCTGATATATAGAATCGATATCGAGGTTTTCTATTCTATAACGCTCCCTTATGGATTTAAGGGGCACCTTGATATTTGTCACCGTACGGGTCTGGCCATTGAATACTTCCTTCACCAGGTCAGAAAACCCGAGTCTCTCAATTGCCGGATCTTCGAATATGTTGTACTTACCGATGATCATATCCTTACTGGGGACTCCGAATTCGGCCAGCAGGGCCCGGTTGACCATAACCGCAATGCCATCCCGCGCGAATACCTCAATGGGATACGGAAAAAAATCAATAATTTTTGAAAACAGCTCTTCTTGCCCCAGAACAGCCTCGAATGAGGCCTGAAGCGTATTAAGTCTGTCCTGTTTCGAATCATGTACGTTTTCCATATTGCCCATAGTCATCTAAACCTCATATCGCTAAAGATTTTTACTATTCTTTTTATAATTTAAAGCTCCTTCGCTAACGCTCAGGATACATTTGTCTGCTATTAACGTAGGTGGTTGTATTCTTGGAGTACTAGAGGATTAACATAAACATCTTCAAGGAGAATCCAATTGACTAGGTCTGCTCTTCGTGTTTAGATTGCAGGTTTTTCTTTTGCGTACTCACTAATTTAAGTATAAAAGAAAACCAGCTGTTTATTAATAGGAAATAGATCCCATTTTTCAACAAAATATGGCCCTATAAATTAAATATTCCAAGCCGTTAACGACTTGGAGATATTTTTTTCTCCTTAAATTACATTTTATCTAAATCAACAGATTCCTGCTTCTATAAGCAGAGGAGTAATATCTCGAGTTAACTTCCGATTAATACCAATACCGACATAATCGTGTTCCACACGCTATGCGCTAGGATTGATGCGAAGAGCGAGCCAGTTCGCTGGTAAATGAAAGCCAGGCCAAACCCACCTAAGGTTAAAGGGATAAAGCGCCAGGGATCCAAGTGCAACGCCCCAAAGATAGCCGCCGATCCCCACATTCCAAAGGTTACCCCCAGCCGTTCCCGCAGGTAAGGGAATAAAAACCCTCTAAAATAAAATTCCTCGCTTAATGGAGCCAATATCGAACCAACAGCCATCACGAGGGCTAACTGCCGCCAATCTTGAGCTGCCAAAAGGATATCTACATAAGGTTGAGGCTCAGTGGGCTGGGGCATTAGCCAACTGAGTCCCAGCGATATTAAAATGACTGAAAAAAACAGAATAACCCCACCCCCAAGACCGGCCGCTAAAACCCTGGAAATTGAGCATGGAGAAAGTCCCAAAAACAACCAGGGTAGCTTATACCGCTGCCGCACATAATAGATTACTAAACCAATCAGAACCGTGGCTTGGGCCATGGCGGCCAGAATAAAAAAAATAATAAATGAACTGGTTGGATCGTTAGTTTGAGTATTCACCCAACTTTGAATAACGCCGCCAAATTGTCCAATGGCTCGACTCACTATGACTAAGGCAGCTAGTACTAGAAATACCTCTCGGCCTCGCCAAGGAACTGACATAATCTCTCCTTCTTAAATATAAAATATTTTTTCCCAAGAATATTTATGCTGAAAGAAAAGAACAATGGGATTAACCAGCTATTTTCCAGTATAATTGAACGTTCTCCTGTTTGTCGACTAAATTCAATCTTTATTTTCTGCTTTCATTTTTACTGTGAAAATTTGAAAACTAACATTTAACTGGACTTTAAATAAATAAACCCTTTATCTCGGGGTATACTAAAAGGCGTGATAGACTGATTTTGATGACTACGGCTAATGTAACCATAGTTGATCAAATATATCTATCAAGCTCTTAATTTATAATGATGCTCCTGGTGTACCATCCCCACCCTGATCCAACAAATCAGCCAATATGACCAATGCTTACCTGGGTTATGGTAATTTGGCATAAGTTTTGAATGTAAAATCACAGGGGGGAATTGGAATGGAAGTGGTTATCCTTTTGGTCCTGGGGCTGGCCCTTATTTTTCTGGGCTTGACCTTCTTACAACGCCGAGGAACTTTTCTGGTCCCCCGCAAACCCTACGGTGGCGACAGATCTGATCCTTACCAGAAACAACCCGATTTCAGGGGCTCACCCGAAATAGGGAGACAACAGAAAACTCAAATAGCTTCGAACAAATCTGATTTTGAAATTGGAGGGGATTTGGGCTTGGATACTCGTGACCATTTTCACGGACCAACACCTGATATTCAGTCAAAAGCATTAACAACAGATGATCATTTAACAGAGGTCATTACAACCAGCCCAACTCAGATTACGACAGTCACCGCGAAAGAGGCTTGGGCACCAGTAACAACTAAATACGCTGACCCAGAAACGGTGGAATCAGCCAGACCGGTTCAGCCAATAGAATCCGTTGGTGAGCTGCCGGCTGGATATGGCGATAACCTCATTGTCACGCTGGTCCGCGACCCATACTGGCTTTTTGCTTACTGGGAAACGAATTGGCAGAAACAACAAGAAATCAGACAAGCATATGGACCCTTTGCTTGGGAAGAAGGACAGCATGTCTTAAGGGTTTTTGATACAACCGATGTGCTGTTTAATGGGTTTAATGCCAATTATTATTTTGACATATATATCAACCGCCACTCTAACCGCTGGCATATTGAGGTAGGAAACCCTGAACGGACTTATTGTATCGAAAGGGGAATTATCCTGCCCAGCGGTCAATATGTAACGCTGGCCCGTTCCAATTTTGTCACGACTCCACCAGATAAAGTATCGAACATCATCGATGAAGAATGGATGTTGCTCAGTGAGTTTGATCAAAAACTGTATCAACGTTTGGCCCTGATTCCTCTAGGCGCAACTTCCCCTCAATTTGCCTACAGTGTCTCTCTGGCAGAAGAATTGGCCCGTTACGGATTTGGCATTAGTTCACCCGTACCTTTTCGGCCAACTGAAGACCTACACTAACAAAATATGTTTGTAGGAAAGGATGAAATCTTGATGCCTCAGGGTTTTCTTTCGGTAATCCTCCATGCCCATCTTCCTTACGTCCGGCACCCGGAATATGATAATTTTTTGGAAGAAATGTGG
>JAAZDI010000284.1 GCA_012512295.1 Syntrophomonadaceae bacterium | reverse complement strand
GTAGGGGGCTTTTGAACTCAGATAAAAAACCGGAAAATCAGCACCCGGCTCGGTAAATAAATGGACCCTTTCTTATATGTATTTTAAGTTAATCAAGCCAGTATGGAATTACCGTCTACCAAAGCATCGGCTAAACGAGACATTATGAGTTCTATATCCGTTGTATTCAATTTTAATAGTTCAACCGCTTGACTGTCTAATGGGTAGTACATTCCGTCAATACCTAATCCTATGCCCATTGTCATACAGATTGCATCAGAAAGATGAACGATGCTAGCCAAAGTCGAATTACCAGTCGTTTGCAAGGGGCGGTGATGGTAGGCAATACAATCGACTAACTCTGGCGGCAGGTTCCACTTCTCAGCTACTCTGGCTCCTACGGCCGCATGGTCAAAACCGAGGATTTCAACCTCTACCTCGGTAAATGTAATCTTCTCCTGAACGACGCGATCAATCACCTGCTGATAAACTTCTGTTAAATATTCACTGAGAATGACTTTTCCAATGTCATGCAGCAGTCCGCCAATATACGCCTGATCGAGATAACGGTATTTAACTCTTTGAGCAATCAAGCGCGAGCCCATTGCGCAGACCTGCGAATGACGCCATAGTTCACCCGGCGCTAGGGCATAACCCTGCACCGGTTTTTCCAATAAATCGTAAACAGAAGCAGCCATTACTAAACTCCTAATAACCCCAAACCCAAGTAAAACAACGGCATCAGAAACATTGTTTATGCGTCGGGGGAATCCATAATAGGCTGAGTTCGCCAAACGCAATACCTTGGCCGTTAGGCTTTGATCATGACTTAACAGTTCACTTAAATCTTTGGCCGTTGAATTAGGATCTTCTGTCAGTTGAATAACTCTAGTTACAATGGCTGGTAAGGCTGGAAGATCCCTGACCCGGGATGCTATTTTCTCTAGCATCAACACCCTCCCGCTATCGCAGATTTGCTCTTCGTTCCAGAGCGATCTGAAAGGCCCGAAGCTCTTCATTCATTTTGAATAAAAGCCTTTCAATATCATGCTTGCCAAGGACAACTTGTTCCGGTTCTAATAATTCCACCTTGCGGAATTCTTCCTGCATGATAAATCTAACCACATCCTCAATGACCTCAGCTTGAATTGTCACCTGAATCGGGGCGTATGCCACCGGCGCTCCCAAGGCCTCGTCAAACACCGTATAGACCTCACTACTGGTATCAATATCTTCAATATGGATTCCTTGTACTGGAACATTTCGCAACAAGGCTGCTTTATTATCCCTGGTTTCTTCAGCTACCTGATCTATGTTTTTACTGCCAAAAAATAAACCCTTCGGTTTGCTAACTCCCCGGTAATCAAAGCGAACACGCAGCCTCAGGGGCATATTTACTATCTCATCCCCAATCTTGGCCTTAACCAATATAAAGCCCTCCCTTATCTAGTCTTGTGCAACATGGATAAAAATTCCATATCTACTATATTTATTAATATATTTATAGATACAGAGCATATTATTTTCTAGTGTCGAATACTTCGCCAATAAAGCGGATTTTCCTGCTAATTACCCATAAATATGGTGTTTTTTCTAAACTGCACCTAAGTTAGTGGGGAGTTTAATCTTTAATAAATCAAACCGGAAGTCTAAACAAGTGACTTCCGGCTGTTTTGCCAGTGAACTCGTTCAGTTTCGCTGAATATCGAGGCGTCAGCTGGTGACTCTACTCCACCTGAAGTTTAAACAAGGTAACCCTCACATATAGAAGTGGGGGTCTTTTGATTCAGATAAAGTTTGCGGTTTTGTTGGTCTTTATGTCAGACCTGTCGACGGACCAAACTATTACTTCTGGCTTTTCCGCCCTGTTTTTTAGGGTTGTTGCGTTGGGTTTTAGTTGAGTATTGGTGCTTAGAGACTAACTTCCTTAATTGAGTAATTTCTTCGAGAGTTAAATAGCGATATTCGCCTGTTTTTAGAGAATCCAAACTCAGAAAACCGACATGGGTCCGTTGAAGCCTCATAACTGGATGTCCAATAGCTTGACACATTCGCCGCACTTGACGTTTTCGCCCTTCATGGATCTTTATTTCCAGCAAGGCATTCCCATCCATCCGGCTAATAAGGCGTACCTGAGCCGGTGCGGTCGGACCATCCTCTAGCATTATTCCGTCCCGCAGAAGCTTAAGTTTATGGGGCTGCGGAATTCCAAACACCTTGACCATGTAAGTTTTTTCTACCCCAAACCTTGGATGAGTTAAGGCTTGAGCCAACTCCCCATCGTTTGTCATCAGGAGCAGACCCTCTGTATCATAATCCAATCGACCAACCGGGTAGATTCGCTGTGGTAGATTCTTAACTAAATCTACTACTTTCTTTCGCCCCTGAGGGTCTCGCAGGGTGGTTACATAACCAACCGGTTTATTTAGGATTATATAGACTGGTTCCTCGATCCGTTTTAATTGTTGCCCGTCTACCTCAATAACATCGTGCTCCCAATCAACCTTTGTCCCCATTTCGGTAACGATCATACCATTAACCCGAACTCGGCCATCAGCAATTATATCCTCACTCCGTCGCCGAGACGCAACCCCGGCCTTAGCCAATACTTTCTGCAAACGTTCCATATATCTAGCCCAAACTGCCTCCTTTCATAATCTGGCTCTTCGGCTTACTTCCGCTACTACCATTATTATTCCACAGGCTTGCTCTATAGTATATCCCCAAGGCCTTAAGAAAATGGAAAACGTTTGGTCACTCCTAACCAAACATTTGCTTGCAAATAATAATTGAGGCAATTAAAGTGGTCAGATCGGCCAATAACCCGGCCACAACGGCATGGCGATAATACTTAATTCCCACTGAGCCAAAGTAAATGGTTAAAACGAAAAAGGTAGTATCAGTGGTCCCTTGCATTGTCGAAGCTAATCGGCCAATAAAAGAATCCGGCCCGTAGGTATTAATTATTTCTGCGGCTAGCCCCAAGGCTGCACTACCAGAGAGCGGGCGCATAATCGCTAAAGGAAGGATATCCGGCGGCAGCTGGAATAAATCCAGAATAGGTCCCAATAACCCGGCCAGCACCTCCATGGCTCCGGAGGCTCGAAAAACTCCAATCGAAATCATCATCCCCACCAGGTAAGGAATAATGCGAACCGCCGTGTAAAACCCCTCAGTTGCTCCTTCAATAAAAGTCTGATAGACCGGCAACCGGCGAAGCATCCCATAGGCCGGCACAAAAAACAGCAAGGTAGGAATAGCCCACTTGGAAACAACAGCTAACCCTTCTACTAGCACCTACTTACCCCTCCTCCGGTTTCAGCTGGGCTTTAGTAGCGGCGACGGCGATGGTAAAAATGGCGCAAGATTGCGTCAGCAGTAATGGCCACTACCATCGCACAGGCAGTGGCAAGAATAGTTGGCCCCACAATCTCCGTTGGGTTAGCTGAGTTAGCTCCTACGCGGACCCCGATAATTGTCGCTGGGATTAAGGTGATACAGGAGGTGTTAATGGCTAAAAAAGTACACATCGCATCGGAGGCTGTTTCCGAACGCCGGTTTAGGGCCTGCATTTCCTCCATTGCCTTAAGACCAAAAGGAGTGGCGGCATTGCCTAATCCCAGAATATTCGCACTGATATTCATAATAATCGCCCCTAAGGCCGGATGACCTGACGGTATACTAGGAAAAAGCAAATTGGTAATCGGCTTGACTGCCCGGGCTAAGAGTTCTACTAAACCTGATTTTTCAGCTATCTTTAACAAACCAAGCCACATCGTCATTATCCCGACTAATTCTAAACATATCGTTACCGCCGCCTGTGACGAATTTAAAGCTGCCTGGGAAACAACCTCGACTCGCCCATTAACGGCGGCGACTGCAATACCAATTAGAAGCATTCCTAGCCAGACCGCATTAAGCAAAACAGATCACCTCCGACTCTTCCCTCACTGAAATGGTATGATTATCCTAAATAGGTTAGAACCACCATGTGAAATATAAAAACTCACCTCGCTGTTAAAGCTGGTGAGCTTAAAAAATCTTAATTATAAAATTAATATTATAAAAGATTAATATTATAATAATATGTCAATTCTGAAT
>JAAZDI010000283.1 GCA_012512295.1 Syntrophomonadaceae bacterium | reverse complement strand
GGTCATTATAGTTTCGCGCTACGAGATGCCTTAAAGGCCATAAACCTGCCGGCGATTGAGATTCATCTGTCCAATATTTATGCCCGAGAGGAATTCCGACATCATTCTGTAATTGCCCCAGTAGTCTTAGGACAGATTTCGGGTCTTGGCCCGGCCGGTTATCTGCTAGCCCTGGAGGCAGCTAGGAATTGGTTAACAACCCATGAATCAAATAATAGAACCAAAGCATATTCTGAAAAGAGTGAAATGTCATAGTCCTACATACTACTAAGGTAGCGATTCAGCACCGTTGGGAGTATACTATTAAATAAACTTTTGGATTCCAGGGAGAGGGGGATAATTCCAGCTAACCTTATGGTTGGTCAGCACCTATGTTAGGCATTAAGAATTGTCATCATCGTAATCACAATCAAACTATTTGTCTCAAAGAACATCATTTGAAAGACAATCTCCCCTCAAGGAGTGACCAGAGTAAAGTAAACTCAATAATCAAGGAGTTTACTGTGCCTGAGCTAAAGGATGTCCATAAAAACCGTCTGGACCGGTTTCGACAGCGAATGGAAGAGGCTGGTGCCGAGGCGGTGATCATTTTAAAACCAGAAAACCGGGCTTATTTGAGTGGCTTTGAGGGATCGGCCGGGATGCTGTTAATCACCAAAAATCAGGCATTATTGCTGGTTGATTTCCGTTATCTAGAGCAGGCGAAAAACCAAGCCCCTCATTTTGAGATTATTCAGTATCGGCAGCCCCTAAGTGAGACATTGCGTCGGGTTTTTCAAGAACTCAATCTGGAAATGGTCGGTTTTGAACAGGATTATGTAACTTGGGAACAATATGAAATATGGACCACCCGGTTAGGCGACCTGGTAGAGTTTATCCCTTTACCGGATCTGACTCAGAAACTACGCATGGTTAAGGGGGCAGAAGAACTAAAGGCAATCATGGAAGCAGTGGCGATTGCTGATTCAGCCTTCTTAGATATTCTTCCCCTGATTAGACCGGGCTTTCAAGAACGAGAGTTAGCGGTTGAACTGGAATATGCCATGCGCCGGCGGGGAGCTCAAGCTATGGCTTTTGAGACGATTGTTGCTTCCGGGCCTCGTTCATCTTTGCCGCACGGAGCACCAACCGAAAGAGTACTTCAAGCCGGTGATTTGGTCATTATTGATTTTGGGGCAAAGTGTCAGGGTTATTGTTCAGACTGTACCCGAACCGTGAGTATTGGCCCCCCTACTCCGAAACAAAGAGAGATATATGACCTGGTCCAAAGGGCCCAGGACGCTGCCTTAAAGGCGATTAGTCCAGGGGTCCCGGCATCGAGGGTGGACGCAGTGGCGCGCCAGATTATTAATGAACAGGGTTATGGCGAAACCTTTGGCCACTCTCTCGGGCATGGTGTTGGTCGAGTGGTGCATGAGGAACCTACGCTGATAAACCGAGATCAAACAATTTTACAACCAGGTATGGTGGTTACGGTGGAGCCGGGAGTCTATTTGCCTGGCTGGGGTGGTGTGCGGATTGAGGACCTGGTAGTCGTGACTACCTCCGGCTGTGAAGTTTTAACGCATTGCATTAAAGGCCTATCGATAACCTAGGTTAATTCGTTCCAGTTTCGCCCGCTCCAAGTTAAAACATATGCCTAGTAGTTATCGGAACATGAAAAAGTGATCACTCGCGTTTTACAGAGGGTAGCGATTGGTGCTCCGCATCACCCATTAATTTATTATTAAATAGCATATCCTATGGAAAAACGCGGTAGTATAGGTTAAAATTAAACGGTGTAACGAGATGAGAACCGAGGTATGTAGTAAAAGGGGGCATAAAACTGGATGATTTCAACCAATGATTTCAGAACTGGTCTAACGATTGAGTTGGAAGGTGATGTGTGGTCAGTTGTCGAATTCCAACACGTCAAACCGGGGAAGGGTTCGGCTTTTGTCCGGTCGAAGTTGAAGAACGTTCGAACTGGAACAATTATTGAACGCACTTTTCGAGCTGGGGAAAAAGTCCCCCGAGGTCGGTTGGACCGTCGACAGATGCAGTATCTTTACCAGGAAGAAGATAGTTTTGTAGTCATGGATACCGAAAACTATGAACAAATAACCTTGAGTAAGGAGCAGATGGCTGATGCCCTGAAATGGCTTAAGGAGAATATGATTCTATCTGTTCTGTTTTTTCAGGGGACAGCCATTAATGTGGAACCGCCTAACTTTGTCGAACTGGAAGTAGTTGAGACTGATCCGGGGATTCGGGGCGACACTGCTTCCGGCGGCGGCAAACCAGCTAAATTAGAGACCGGGGCAATAGTTAACGTGCCTCTGTTTATCAATGTTGGCGATATAATTCGGGTCGATACGCGG
>JAAZDI010000282.1 GCA_012512295.1 Syntrophomonadaceae bacterium | reverse complement strand
TCCTTAAGGTAACAAAGGCAGATATCAGATTTACTCCGTTTGCCAACCTGAATCATTTCGGTCCGGAGTTTCGGGTCACGAATTCGGCGCCGGAGTAAAGCCGTATTCACTAATAGGGTTTCACTAAAACCGTCTCGTGAACCCCGGATTACCCGTTCAATGTCTGGCTCTTCTGGTTGTCGAGCTGGGTATTGCCGGACATCAATGATGATCGCTCGCGGTATTCCTTCGACCACTAAGGCCATGGGACCAGACAAGATGTTGCCGATGGCCTCATCAAAGGTTTCCACAGCTTGAACCTGAAAATGCGGCAAGCCCTCTTCAAGCAGTTTATCTAGAGTGTTGGGCAGGATATCCTCCCGATTCAGCAATAATAACCGCTTCATTACCTCGGTCGCCGGCCCGTCCTTAGCCAAACCATTAATGAAGAAAAGAGCTGCCGGCTTACCGGCAATCCGAAACTCACGACAAACCGCATCAAAGTTTTCTCCTACGCCCAGTTCCTCTTTGAGAAAACTGACGTTATCTTCATACCGGTGTCCAAATTTTATATTAGCTTCTGATACCGTAAATATCCCTCCTTTACCTGCAGAATCAGCCTGTTTCGTTGGTTTAAGAATTTCTAACAGCGCCCGGGTAGTTACTGGTGCCCCCCGCCCTGGATCATCACGTTTATTCATTTTCCCCGGGTCACCAATTCCGACCACATTGGCAACAGCCAGTTGAGCCAAACTCTCAACGGTGTCTCCTTCCAGATACTGATGACTGGCTTTCTCAGGCAGGCCATTTTTATCCACCGGCCCTGAGATTAAGCGCCCCTGATTATCTATTGAACAACGAACCAGTGTCCCTTGGGTTCCAGACGTATTCGCCGCTACGGCCAGTACCCCTAGCACCTGGATTTCCGGGTACTTAATTAAATAATTTAAGGCCCTTTCTCCCTGGCCAACCCCTCGCTTTCCCCCATCATCCAGCATGACCACAACTGGGTCGGCCACTGCCTGCTGAATCAGCTCAACTAATTGCTCAGGTTCTAATGGGGTGGGCTGACCGGCAGAGCGAGAAATACACCGCAAACCGAGATTACTTGCCGCTGTCTCTACTGCCCTACGGGCTGTCTCATCACCATCCGTGATCAGAATTACCCGTATCGGACGGTTGTGGTTGCTCAACCTTAAACCCTCCAATATAAACCTCCATGCTGCTTAACCACACTATCAGACCATGAAAAATCTGATTCGGTTTTTATCCTTTGGGATTAAATAAAACAGCCATCGTAAAGCCAAAAACTACGGCAGCCACAATGCCTACGGCAGTGGCCTGAATTCCGCCGCCAAAGGCACCCAGTAAGCCGTCCGCCTGCACACTGGCAATTGTCCCCTGGGCTAGACTATGGCCGAAGCCAGATAAAGGGATTGTTGCTCCAGCCCCCCCTAATTCAACCAAAGGTTGATATAAACCAAGCGCACTTAGTAAAGCGCCAACAGTAACATAACCGACTAAAATATGCCCTGGAGTAATATTCGGTCGGGTTAGATCCATAATTAATTGTCCAATAGCGCATAAGGCACCGCCCACGACAAAGGCGGCTACCAAGGACATCATTATAAATACCCCCTGCTTAGCACTTAGTTTTTCAGTGTAAACCTCCATGCTGCTTGACAACACTATCAGACCATGCTTGATCGCGCCGCGGGTTAACGAAGGTCCTGAGCCTCAATAACCACCGCATGGGCGATTGCTGGAACACTTTCACCTTGATTTACGGTAAGGGGACTTAATAACGCTCCAGTACCCACAACTAAAATTCGTCGATAAATACCCTCAGTCATTCGCTTGAGAATGGGACCGCAAACCATCACCGCTGAGCAGCCGCACCCACTCCCTCCAGCATGGGTGTCTTGTTCTGGAGCATAGATCATTACCCCACAGTCTGTAAAATTATTTTCTGTTTCGAATCCCTCTATTTTCAGTAGTTCCTTGGTTATTTTCAAGCCTACGGAACCTAGGTCCCCAGATAAGATTAGATCATAATCTGCTGGCTGCCGCCCCAAATCTTGAAAATGACGAATAATTGTATCCGCAGCGGCCGGGGCCATACAAGTACCCATATCATTGGCATCCTTAACCCCTAGATCAATCACCTGGCCAACTGTCAGATGGGTTATTACCGGCCCGGAGCCCTCCTTGACCAGCAAGGCACTGCCGGCCCCGGTCACCGTCCACTGAGCCCACATTGGACGCTGGCCCCCCTGCTCAGTGGGAAATCGATATTGACGTTCAGCCGTGTTGTGGTGACTAGAGACCCCAACCACTACTCGGTGGGCAAACCCACCGTCAATCAGGACAGAAGCTACCCCAAGACCTTCTACCATGGTCGAGCAAGCACCATATAAACCAAGAAAGGGTATGGTAATCTCGCGGGCAGCGAAGTTCGCAGCCACTATTTGATTGAGCAGGTCGCCGGCTAACATGAAATCAATATCCGCTGGAGCCAGATTTACTTTTTGTATTGAAAGTTTGATCGCTTCCCGCAGCATCTTACTTTCAGCTTTCTCCCAGGTTTTCTCACCAAACAGCGTGTCTTCCAAGACATAATCAAAGGCCTTGCCGTAAGGGCCTTTTCCTTCCATTGGTCCCACAATACACGAGGAAGAGAGTATTACCGGGGGTTGAGCAAACTGAAGAGTCTGTTTGCCTAGCTTTTTAACTGGTTGCGGCAGCATTTCAGCCCTCCCTTCAAGAAAAGTAATAGTAACACAACCCGATTAATACGGAAATAATAAAGCCAAAGACAAGGACCGGCCCAGCTACTGTAAAAAGACGGGCTCCTAATCCGTAAACATAACCTTCTCTTTTAAACTCCATAGCTGAGGCAACAATGGAATTAGCAAACCCAGTGATCGGAATAATTGATCCGGCACCACCGTACTTGCCAATTTTGTCGTACACACCCAAACCGGTCAAGAAAGCCCCTAGAAATACC
>JAAZDI010000281.1 GCA_012512295.1 Syntrophomonadaceae bacterium | reverse complement strand
CCATAAAGGGATGGGGCTTGGACTCTATATCTGCCAACAGATTATTGAACAACATGGCGGTAAGATTTGGGTGGAAAGCCAGTGGGGAAAGGGGAGTGTCTTTTATGTTGCGCTCCAGCAGGTTGGCCGGGACCTTCCCTCATAAACACTTCTGACCCAGGAGAGCCGGTTAGCTCCACCGTGTCCGACCCTTTTGGGAGAAAAGGGAAGGATCTTCAGAAATAATTGTCATTTATGTCTCCTGCCACAAGAACCGTCCCCGCGGTTGACCTGCTCAAACAAGCCGGTCAATGTAGTTCCCCAGGTGGGGCATTTTGCCCTGCGCTGCACTAGGCCCATCGTTCACTTTATCCAGCATCTGGTTCACCAGGCCGGCGTTTTGTTCCGCGGTTTCCATGACCTTATTCATCAGAGATATGCCGACGTCCTGCTTCAACTGGAGCTGGCTCTTGATTATCGACAGTGCTGCTATGTCCATTCTGTATCACCCCCGTCCGCAGTGGTTTTATGTATCCTTACTAACCGTCCATGCCCGCAGGGCCCAACCACCAATGAAAACTGGGCTGGGGTTGTCTAAGACCTATTTTCTGCTAAATTTTAATTATCAGGTCAGAGGTTGGATGTTTTTTTGATGGTAATAACCTCGTTTACTAACATGTGGAGCGTTACTGGCAGTCCATCCAGAATACCCTGGTCTGTTCGTCCAGTGTGTTGATCTCCCGCTGCAATACGCGCAGCCTGGCATTGAACTCCCGGGCCATTTCCCGGTTAAGGTAGTTGTCTCTGGCGTAAGTGGCCAGTGACCGCATTTCCCGCAGCTTGACCTCGATCATTTGCAGGGCGGCCATCCGCTGTTCCACCCACTCCAGCTTTTGTTTGAGATAATCCTCGTTGCAGTTATTAATAATGACCATCCTCTGCATAACGATTGGACTACGACGCCACGTACGGACGCAGGCACCGGTTCAGCTCGGTGTGCCACTTCTTGTAGGCGGGTACTACGCTAAACTGCATTAGCTCCAAGACCTTAGCCCTCTCTCCCCGCTCCTGGATCGAAATCACGGCATCTAGGGCGTTACGCAGGGCTTCACTCAGGGGACTCATACCGTTATCGGGCAGCTTCGCCAGTACAGGCACCAATGCCTTCTCCATATGGTAGTAACCCTGCACAGAGTCGTGGAGCATGATCAGGCCGTCTTCGAAACGGCCTTTGTTAATGCAGGTTTTTACGTGTTCCAGACCCTGCAGGCAGGTGTCCGCCAAATCCAATGTTTTTCTGATAATGTCAATGTACTTTTTCACTTTGTATTCCCCATTTCTTTGGTTATTGCGAATTGTCATTGGTGTTTTCTTCCATAAGAACCGTCAGACTGGTTGCAAATTCTTCCTTTGGCTCTCTGTCAGCTTTCCGGGTTACTTTCTTAACTTTATTTTTTAACTGGGCATCTCCCCCGCCTCGCTTATCCTTTTTCAAGCTCTCCGCCAACAGAGTGGATGGCTCGGGATCGTCTACGGCTAGTTGTTCGTATTTTTCGACTGTTTGTTTATCGATATTAATCCTCCTTATGTTTTGGTTCGAATGCCTCTCTTTAATTATCGCAAGAAATGACCAACATCTATAAAATTTGATTGTTTCCGGTCCTGAAGAGGCCGGTTATCTCAATGGTTATGTAAAAAAGAGCCCCAGGACGAGCCTGAGACCCCTTTGTTGTTGTATTGACAGCAATTATCTGAGGAGTTGAAGTACGCCCTGGGGCTGCTGATTAGCTTGAGCCAACATCGCCTGAGCAGCCTGGGAGAGGATGTTCATCTTGGTGAACTCCATCATTTCCTTGGCCATATCTACATCTCGGATACGGGACTCGGCCGCGGTCAGGTTCTCGGATGATGTTCCTAAGTTGTTGATGGTATGCTCTAATCTGTTTTGGAAAGCCCCCAGTTTTGATCTTTCGGTAGATACTGCTTCAATTGCATTGTTAATAACTTTAATTGCCGCAGATGCTTTTTCATGACTTGATACATCTAAAGCATATTCCGCTGTTTTATTGTCAGTACCATTTGTAACAGTTTTAACAGTCGTAAAATATGCTTTAATATCATTGCCCATACTATCTTTTACTGTTACTTCAGCACCAGCTTCTTCTGAAGATACTCCAAGAGCAATAGAACGCATATCTTTAATATCCACACTCATTGATTGACCGGTATTGGCACCAATTTGGAATTTTGCCGACTTATCAACTGTTTCCGATGTTATAGTTGTTGTTGTCGTTGTATCAAAACCCATCTCAAGCGTTAAATTAGAAGTGTTGTTTATTGTATATGCAAATGAAATACCATGATTATCATAAGTGATGTCTCCTGTTGCTGCAGCCCCAGTAAATTCTTCAGTTACCAAAGCATCGCCAGCTGAATTGACTAATTCAATTTTAAGTGTTCCACCTGCTTGATCCAGGTCAGTTCCTGTAATTTTAATGCCGACAACGCCATCAATCCACTCAGGATCTGTTGTATCTACTTCAATCCCGGAAGAAAACTCTCCAAAAGTAGTTCCACCAGCAAGCGTTTGGGAATAGTCAGATACAGTGCCTACAGTTGCACTAGTTAAATCTACGTAACCTGCACTACCAGCATCATATGCATTTAGGTCTATTGTTAATTCAGCACCATCATTGAACTTTTTGAATTCAGCGGCGGATATTTCAAATTTAACACCATTGGCGTCATATACATATTTACCATTTGTCCCATCATATGCCATTTTATCATTGCTAATTGCAATTATGTCGCCATCTGTATCGGTAGCTTGGATACTAATTAATATATCATCCCCAGATCTCTTAATTGAAATGGTGTTAGTTTCACTTGTATTAATATCCCAAGAAAAATCATTAGTTTCGTCAATATTGAAAGCCGTAAATTCAATTTGATTATCGTTCGAGCCATCACTGATTACTGGCTTTTTCCCATCTTGATTTGTCCAAGTCGTACCTACCGCAAAGACGGGAGAATAAGTAGCACTTTTGGTGTTTGTTTTTGTAACTTCAGTACCTGATTCAACAACTGACATGTCCCCGTTTAAGAGCTTTTTGGTGTTAAACTCAGTAGTATTACCAATTCGGTTAATTTCAGAAGTCAATTGATTGATTTCCTTTTGGATTTCATCACGGTCAACATCAACGTTGGTATCGTTTGCCGCCTGGTTGGCCAGTTCGCGCATCCGCTGCAGAATGCTGTGCACCTCGTTCAGAGCACCTTCAGCGGTTTGGATCATGGATATGCCGTCCTGGGCGTTACGAGCGGCCTGATCCAAACCGCGGATCTGCGCCCGCATTTTTTCGCTGATCGCTAAACCAGCGGCGTCATCACCAGCCCGGTTTATACGCAGACCGGAAGACAGTTTCTCCAGTGCCTTGGCACCCATGGTGTTGTTGACTGTCAACTGCCGATAGGTGTTCAACGCGGAAATGTTGTGGTTAATAATCATTTTTTCTTCCTCCTTGAAGTTTACGTCCAGGCCTCCCTGCCCGGCCGTATTTTAATTTTAATTTTAATTTTTAATTAAACTAACTCTTGTTAAACCAAGCTTAACTGCGGTTGCCAAATCCTTTCCTCGATCACCTCCTTGACAAAAATTTACTTTGTTCCATTAAATAAACTCTTTCAATCTTACAGTCCTAATATAATGTATCGTATAAGGGTTTCATTTTCTTTAATTATTTGACAGTTTTTTAATCAAAAAAATTGGTTGCCTTAACGACCAATAGATACCATTTTGATGCTCTTCCTCATACCTTCCCAACTCCTGCCTTTCTTCATGTGAGTATCAATAATTGTCACTGATGCCCCCTGCCACAAGAACCGTCCCCGTGGTTGTACCAAATGCCGGTTATGGCGAGCAGGGCACCCGATACCAATAAAATTGAATTGATTGATACGATATCTGCCAGGGGGCCGAAAAGCAAGATGGCGATTGGCATTGCGCTGCCGGTAACGATTTGGACGAGGGAAAACACCCGCCCCATCATGGTGGCCTCGACATTCTGCTGAATTAATACTGTTTGCGCGGTGGCGATAATCGGCATGAAGAAACCGGCTATACCCATAATAAGCAAATAAATAGTGAAATTATTGGCAATGCCTAAGAGTGCGAAAGTGATGCCGAAGCTTACTAAGCAGATGGCCGCGGTACGGATTTTATCTTTAAATTCACCGTGCAGGGAGACAAAGACCCCGCCCACTAAGGTACCAATCGTCCAAACTACTTCATTGGCGGTCAGTCGCCAAACATCACCGCCAAAGCTCCGTTCTACCAATAAGGGGGTTAATACCGCTGCCGGGGTAACCAGGAAAAAAGACACCCCAAAACAGATTAATATCCGCTTTAATAGCTGGTGGTTAAGGGCGTAGCTTATCCCCTGGCGCAATTCGGTAAACACCGGAGCGATTTCCTCGGACCGGGCCACCTTTTCGAGACGAAGAAAGCTGAGAACCACAATTGCTAGTGAAGCAGTGACCACATCCAGCATAAATGCCCAAGTAATCCCCAAAAACCCAAGGACAATTCCGCCCACAGCGGGAGAAAGCAGCATTAACACGGAACTTAAAGTTTGATTAATCCCCTGCACCCTGGTCAACTTTTCCAGCGGCACGATCTGCGGGTACACCGCACTAGCCGCGGGCATTTGAATCCCAGCCCCAATTGAGCGGATCAGGGAAATAACCAAAAGCAGCTCCATTTTCTGATACCCAATCCAATAAGCAATTGCCAGACCGAGCGTGGCCAGGGCAATGAATCCATCCGCCAGCATGATGAGATATTTGCGATTATACCGGTCCGCCCAGACGCCGGCCCAGAGAGAAATCAGCACCTGAGGCAATAAGGAGCAAATGGTAAACAGCATTACCCAAAAACCGGATGAGGTTTGCAGAGTGATATGCCAAATAATGGCGAAGCTAACCACTGAGGAACCGAATAGAGATAAATTCTGACTGATTAAAAATAAAGCTATCTTCTTCTGCCAGGCAGAATCATTGTCCGGTTGCAGGTTTGTGTTCATAAAACCGTCCTTTCTTCATTACCAAAGAAAGACACAAAAAAACGGCAGAATGCACCACCGTCTTTATAATACTAAGCCTATAATTCATAATGCTAATCCTATAACTTTAATTATTATGGACTTTAAAAAAGGTTAGTAATAAAGATGTGCCTTCTCCGGTATTATTATAATTTAATTGGTTAATATGGGCTAATCTTTCCCGATAAACTGCAGCACTACCGAAAATCATCTGGGCAGCTACCATTTGTCTTCCAGCAAAAGCACCGGGTAATCATCAACGGCCTGGATATTTATACCCTGCCGGAAGAGGAATTGGCGGTTTTCCGGCGACGCAGCATTGGCTTTATCTTTCAGGCTTATAATCTGGTCCCGAGCTGAATGTGGAAGAAAACATTGTCCTGCCGCTGCTGTTGGATTATAAAAGCCGGACCGCCGCTTTATCGACGAACTGCTGCGTGTTCTGGGATTGATGGATCGAAAACACCATTTGCCCGGGCAGTTGTCTGGCGGGCAGCAGCAGCGGGTGGCCATTGGGCGCGCTCTGGCCACCAAACCGGCCTTGATTCTAGCCGATGAACCAACCGGCAATCTGGACAGTAAAAACAGCCGGGAGGTTATGGATTTATTGCGGCTGTCCGTGGACCGGTATAACCAAACCCTGCTGGTCATTACCCACAATCAAAACTACGCGGCCCTGGCGGACCGGGTATTTCGGGTAGAAGATGGCCTTGTCCACCATTAGCGAATTCCAGCCCAATTGCTTGCCTGTAACTACATTACATTTAAATTAGGTTCTTCAACCTCTGGACATGAATTATAAAGTTCTTCAGGATCTAAATCCAGGCAATCATAAGGATCAAACTTTCCAGATAGATCCCAAGCCAAAGTATCGTTTAGAACAACATAATAATGATATCAAATAGCTCCTTTTTGAAAATAATACCATACATATACTACTCCAAGCACTATCCTTTACGTAAAGCTTTGGCCAATTCTTCTATTTCCTGACGGGCTAAATCGTCTCTTCCGGCTTTAGCCTCCAGGTGATGCTGCAATTCATGCAGCACCGTATCCATAATCTCTGCTTCCCAGGTTTCCCGGGGCTCATTCCCCAGCAGGGCCACAAAGGAACCATAATAAAAGACGATGAAACAACCCAGATGCTCCCCCTCAACGTACTCGCCCAGGATATAATAGGGGCCCTCCCGCTTCTTCCCTTTTTGGACATTAAAGCCACCGGTCAGATCTCTACAAAACCGAGGTGGGATATGATTTATAGCTTGCTCCAGCATTTCCGCGAACTCATTAAAAGTAGGTTTGGCCATTTTGTATTAAAACTCCTATCATAAAAAACTTAATGGTGAGAGCTATTACCACCGTCAATGAGACCCCTACTCCTATTAGTGGGGGTTATTATGTTATAACTTCAGGTGGAGCAGATTCTCCACCTGAAACCCTGATGTTCAACAAGACGCTTTCAGGAACCGAACAAGGCTGGACGAGTTCACTATGACCGCTTGTTATATCCTCGTTCCCCATATGGCTGCAGCTTTTCCAGCCATTTTTTCTCCAGTTTTTTTAGCTCTTCTTCCTTATCAAAGGGGCCCTCCTCTTTTTCCTCCAAAACCTCTAATACTTCAAAAACAAAAGCCTCTACTCCATATTGCTTTACTTCTTCCTGCAGCTGTTTGTTTGGATGACTTCCGGCTGCCAGCTGCATACGCCTGCCATTGATGGTTTTTAGATTGTGGGTACTAACCACCAATACCTTCTGGTTGATGGTGTTTCGGATCTGATAAACCCCACCTTCGCTTTTCATTTCTTTATAAAGCTGTTTTAATTCTTTTTTGCGTTCCATATTCTCTGCCTCATCTCCATTTATTTCTGTTAGCCAATACTCACTGCCATCTGCTTTGCGGTCCATAAATCCATACTCAACCAGTTGCCGTCTCAGGGTAACGTAGTCCTTATAAACTGACTTCAAAATCTCGTTAACTTCTTTTTCGTGGTAGATCCGCTGAGCCTCAAATTTTTTGGTGATCTCCCGCAGAACAACCAACCGGCTCTTTAGTTTTAAGTCAAAAGTCTTTAATTGACCATTTGTCCCCTCCGGAAAACAGCGTTTCAATATTTTATCCACTTCTTCCCGGGTAAGACGAAAGGGGCCAACTATCACGGGGGCGGAATTTTGAGTCGTGGCAGTCGTGGCGGAATCCGAAGAACTCGCTCTGCTCTCGTCCATTTCCTTCAATAACTCCATTATCACTAAAAACACCCGGGCCTGTTGCGCTTTTTCCTTTAATACAAAGCGATGGTGGCGGATCGTGGAACTGCTGCCTATTCCCATTTCTTTTTGAATTTCGGTATTGCTTTTTCCTTGATAAAAAAGCAGCAGCAACTCTTTTTGGTGTTCCGAAAGGCCGGTCATTTTTTTATCTAAGCCGAGCAAATAATCAAATACTGAATTGTGCTTTTTCTGAATATGCACTTGCATATATTTCTCCGCTTCATAAAGCACTCCATTTTCCTGATAGATGATTCCCTTTTCGAGACGGTGCCCGCATAGCAGACAACCATAACCAGCCGGGTCCTCCCAATAACCTCTTTTCATTTCTTCCAAGGAGGCCTCCCAGAATCTTTCCATCTTTTTCACTTGCTACACCTTCCAGTTGTTGATTTAGGTTCACCAGGTCCTACTTTTATAGTGGGGTTTCCTTTAGCCAGTATTGACTGCCATTGAGTTTACGGTCCAGAAACCCGTGTTAAATTAAAAACCGTCTAAGCGTAACGTGGTCATCATCATACTACTTCAATATCTCACTGATTTCTTGTTCCCGATAGTCAACGGCATAAGATTTTGTTGATGTTATTATAAACATTTTAGTATTTCGTTTGCCCAATTGTCAATAAACAGGTAAGTATTACCGAGCAATAGAAAAAGCCGGACAAGGTCAGCGTTACTTCATCTGGCTTCACAGTACGAATAAAATATCGAAACTATATATAGAAATTCTCTCATATAACCAAACATACAGAGATAACCAAACATACGGAGAAACATGGTTATAAACAAAAGGGTCACCTATTTAATGAGTTCAGTCGCCCAGTTAAAATTCACCATATAGTTTTGTGAATGTGTACATGACCTCGCCATGATAAAGTTGCCCTTGATAAAGTTGCCCCTGATAAAGTTTTTAGTCCTTGCAGCAATTCATGCCTTTCATGCGTATATAGGTTGAGGGAGTGAGTCGGATGGCTGATCAATCCTGCCGGCCGGAGGATTGGATAGAAGAGTTCGTATTAAAACACGAAAGCCGGCTGTACCGGACCGCCGCGGCTATAATGGGAAACAAAGCGGACGCGGAGGATATTGTGCAGGAAGTGTTTGTCAAAGTAATGGAGAAGCACCCCGTTTTTCAGTCGCCAGAGCACGAAATCGCCTGGCTTATCCGGGTGACCGTGAATCAATGTAAAAGTCGTCTACGCTTAAGCTGGTGGAAAAAGACCGACCCGCTGCTCGAGTCTTACCCAGCCCAGTCGGAGGAGCAGCAGCATCTGATGGAATCTATCCTTTCCCTGCCGGCAAAGTACCGAATTGTCATCCATCTTTTTTATTATGAAGGATATACGACAGCGGAAATTGCCGGGATCACCGGGCAAAAGGAATCCACAGTCAGAAGCCTGCTCACCCGCGCACGCCAAAAGCTCAGAACTATTTTGCAGGAGGAGACGTTATGAAAGATTACCGCAGCTACATGGACCATGTGTCCGTTGACCAGGCCTTACACGATAAAATCATGAACCGTTTAACGCAAAGACCTCCGCGTCGGCGCATAGTTTTAGGGCACTATGCTCCCATATGTGCCTGCGCGGTACTTGTGTTTATGAGCCTTTGGGCTTTTTTCTACCTCTTTCCGTCAACCCCGGTTGATTCTCCGGTGACCCAGCCTGACGACACTACATCAACCGCGAACGCACCCTCCCATGGTTTGGAGGCCGCCAGGGAATCTGCTCGGTTTTCTAATCAGGGGGAGGGAAGTTTAGAGGCAAATGGAGTTGCTGATCTGGGTAAAAAAATTACACCTGGTTTTATCCCAGCGAAGCTAACGCTTTCCCAGGCGCAGGGAGACCCTGATTTCGGAGCATATGTACCCCAGCACATGCCAGGCTTTAATTTCGAATCGGCCTGGCGCATCGTGAATCAGCAACGTGACGGATTAAGGCTTAATTATGTAAAAGGCATGCGGTACCTCACTCTGACGATCTCTCGCAAAACCACAGACGACGAGGCCAGAATCGTGGATTTAAGCAAACCGGAAACTTATGACCTAGCACTGTATCCTATTCCCCGCGCTGAATCGCTACCGAATGAACTGCGTGAAATTGTGAATAATCCGGTTTTTAAAGCGGAAGACCTCTCGTTGAAAGCCGTAAAAACAAGAGCTTATACGGTCAATGATGCCGGGGATGACAATACGGGCTATCGAATGAACTTTAGCGTTCTGTATGGTGACGTGGTGGTCGAACTAAATGTAAAGGGCGGGCAGCCCGAGGATGTTTTTAACATGCTCCAGGCAATCCCATTCCGCTGAAGTCAATAAAAAAGCACCAGAACGAGCAGCGTTCCGATGCTTAGCCAGGCGTAGTATTACTCCCTGTTAGTGCCACATAATTTCGGGGTAAAGAATTGAAAGCACAATAAATACAATCTCGCCAACTACGAATGCAATAGCCCAGATTATCGCCATGCGTGATGGCGGTGGGCCGTTGCGCAACACTTTGACACCGTAAGCGTAAAATAATCCCCACCTTGTAGAATAAGGCGGGGATTCAAAATAAGCTTATTTACCGACACGGCATGCAGGAGGCAAGGAATCAGACCACGGGAGCAGCTCATCCAAGGCATTCCTGT
>JAAZDI010000361.1 GCA_012512295.1 Syntrophomonadaceae bacterium | reverse complement strand
CCGTCATCGCCCACCAGGTAGAGATGGAAAATTGCGGAGCTGTGGTGTAGAGGCCTAACATGCCTGCCTGTCACGCAGGAGACCGCGGGTTCGACTCCCGTCAGCTCCGCCATATTATCATATTATTAAGAGCTTGATGAACACAATAGCGGCGATAGTGGCTCGGTAGCTCAGTTGGTAGAGCAGCGGACTGAAAATCCGCGTGTCGCCAGTTCGATTCTGGCCTGAGCCACCATTGATTTAAACTAGACTTGTATCTTTGAGATACAAGATTTTTTATCTCTTCACAATCCCCTCCTGTTATTAAGGTAATTAAGCTGGTTTTTTGACGGTCCTCATGTTCTCCCCGGTTATCATTTGCTTAGAGTAAAATATCGTAGGCAAATTCCACAAGAATATGGGTGGTTTACATTACAAGTTGGCTTTGCTAATATAGTACTTTGTTTGTAAGGGAAGATTAGCCGTGGGGTTTTTAGGAAATCCGTTATATATAAATAATAAAAAATATAGAAAACCTCTCCGTTATTGAGAGAGGTCGCGAGATACGTTTTGGAGCGGGAGACGGGAATCGAACCCGCGTAGCTGGCTTGGGAAGCCAGAGCTCTGCCATTGAGCTACTCCCGCACGCAATTAGTCTTGTATTGTTAGTCTTATGACGGAACTTATAATAACACAGCGATACCTGGGTGTCAAGCGCAATCGCTTATCATACACCATATCGCCTCCTTCTTGGTATTTAGATTTTACCGTTTTGTATTGCGATATGCAATATATTTGCAGTTTTAGAACGCTAGCAATCCCCGCTCATCATATACCAATTTAATCTTAGCCACCAGTTTTAGGGCAGAAGCTGTTAGGAATGGTTTAACTCGAATGGGGAATATGCTATAATGATTACTATAATTTTTGGAAGGGGGAAAAATCTTGACTCAGAAAAAGCACATCCAAACCCTGATCAAACCAGCCTTAAATCTATCAACCAAGACCGGCGGTTGCGGGGAGTGTCAGGCTTCCTGTCAATCAGCCTGTAAAACATCATGTACGGTGGGTAATCAGGTCTGTCAGAAATAAGTGGTTAATAAATTATACAGCACTGGAATAAAATGACTCTCAAGAGAGTCATTTTTTATGTCCCATAAGGGATCGAAAAGTGTTACAATTAATCCGATTATGTTAAATCTTATCATGATAGGTAACCGGAGGGATTTTGGTGTTAAAAACCTTTCCCGAACTGGGAAATTATAATTTTTCTGCGGATCAGCACCGGTTCAGGCAGGGCGAATTACGGTTGGTAGTAGACGTTGTTTCCGGTTCGATCCACGCCGTTGATCCAGTGGCGTGGGATCTGCTGGAGACGTTGGAAAAACGGCAAGGTAATCTGGAGCAGGCCTTGGCTGATCTGACCGATTGCGCCAGAGAGGGTAAATATGCCCGAGAAGAGATGGAAGAAGCGGTTTTGGAATTGGCGGAGCTGGCCCAAGAGGGAACCCTATTTAACCGGGATCAATGGCGGGAAACCGTATCTCCCGAATTAGCAGGCCCGGTCCCAGCGTTGGTTAATCCTGAATCCAAGACGGTGCCGGCCGGGGAACCGAGCCAAAACCCAGTCATCAAATCGCTCTGCTTAAACGTGGCCCATGATTGCAACTTGCGTTGCAGTTACTGTTTTGCCTCCAGCGGTAATTTTGGCGGCGGCTGTAAACTAATGCCGTTTGCGGTAGGTAAAGCGGCCCTAGACTTTTTGATGGCGCATTCTGCCAACCGCAAACACTGCGAAGTAGATTTTTTCGGTGGGGAACCCCTGCTCAATTTCGAGGTAGTCAAGCAAATAGTGGAGTATGGTCGGCAACTCGAACAAGTAAGGGGCAAACTGATCCATTTTACGTTAACAACCAATGCGGTTCTCCTGGATGCTGATATTCAAGATTATCTTAATCAGCAAAAGATCAGTGTGGTTCTGAGTCTCGATGGCCGGCCGGCCGTCCATGACCGGCTGCGTGTTTTTGCTGATGGCAGCGGGAGTTACGACGCGGTGCTGCCCCGCATCAAAGCCCTCACTGAATCCCGGCAGCTAGATCAAGATTACTACGTCAGAGGGACCTATACCCGATTTAACCTTGACTTTGCCAACGATGTACTACATCTGGCGGATCAGGGGTTTAAGCGGGTGTCGGTCGAACCGGTTGTTGCCGCTGAACCAGCAGATTCTGCCCTTCGCGAAGAAGACCTGCCGCAGATTTTTGCGGAATATGATCGTCTGGCCAAGGTGCTTGAAGCAAGAGAACGAGAGGGAAGGGGTTTTAACTTTTTCCACTTTGACCTTAGCCTGGATCACGGACCGTGTCTGCCTAAGAGGCTTAAAGGGTGTGGTGCCGGTGTTGAATACGTAGCCATCACCCCGGAAGGGGATATTTACCCCTGTCATCAGTTTGTCGGCCGACCAGCCTATCTGTTAGGAAATGTGTTGAAAAATGACGATTTAGATTTAGCCAAAATGGCGCATTTTCAAAATGCGCACATTTACGGCAAATTAGTCTGTGCCGGGTGCTGGGCCCGGTTTTATTGTGGCGGTGGCTGCCACGCTAATGCAGAATCCTTTAATAACACGATTTACCAGCCGTATACCCTGGGTTGCTCAATCCAAAAAAAGCGCCTGGAAGCAGCCATTTACTATCAGGCTAAACGTTTGATCCAAAAAGGAGAACCAGCGGACGGATGAAGAATACCCTGGTGATTTGAACAAGTTATCCCATTTTAGGGGATTGGCGACCAACAACTTTGATGTTATAATCAGGTTATCACCCGTCGGTTGAAAACGGCGTATTATGGCGACCGATAAGGAAAGGAGTAGATGTATGGGAGGGGCGTGGTCAACTCTTGTCCATTTCAGGGAGAGGATGAGGGTTAACAACAAGATCCTGGCCTTAGTTCTAGCGTTGGTGATAATATTTCCTTCTGTTGGCCTGGCTTACATGAATGGACCGCAGGAAGTAACCGTTAACGGGGAAGTAATTGGCGTAGTCGCTAACCAGGATGTATTCAAATCAGCTCTTGCGGAGGTCACCAAAGCGAAGAGTGAAGCCCTTGGCGGGCAGACGGTGGAATTGTGTGGGGAAGTCCAGTTCAAGAGCAAACATTTGGCCGGTGATATATTAGATCAGGCAGACTTAATTGCCCGGTTATCTCAAATGAATTATGCTGTCAAAGCAATAGCGATCAAAGCTAACGGAGAGACCTGTGCGGTAGTGGCTGATGAACAAGCGGCCACCCAGGTTTTGGAGCAATACAAAGATTTATATACTACGCCAGCAGAAAATGTGGAGATTAAAGAAGTATCCTTTTTGGAAACAGTCACTTGTGAACCAGTGCAAGTATCAGTAGAAGAAGTGCTTACACCCGAAGAGGCAGAATTACTTATTCGTTCCGGTAAGGAGGAAGTAATTACATATACTGTTCAAGAGGGTGATTGCCTTTGGCTGATTGCCAGGGCTAATGATCTAAGGGTTCAAGATCTGATGGATGCCAACCCGGAACTGAAATCTGATAAGCTGTCTATAGGTCAGACGTTGCGCCTAGTAGGCCCAAAGCCGTTGCTTACAGTTGCGGTTACCTTAGAAAAGACGGCCACTGAGTCGATTAATTATCCGGTAGAAATAAAGCAGACTGACGATAAGCTGCGTGGTTACCGGCACATCGAACAGAAGGGAGTGCCGGGAAAACGCGAAGTTACCTACCAAATTGTTCGGCACAATGACCTGACGATAGAAGAAAACATCTTAAACGAGACCATTGTTCAGGAGCCAGTAAAAGAGATTGTCCTGCAAGGAACTCGAGTTGCTGTAGCTTCTCGTGGCTCGGATAGCGGAACTTATTCAGCCGGTAGCGGACAACTAGCTTGGCCATTACGCGGGGGGATTACGTCGGCCTATGGCTACCGCGGCCGAGAATTCCACACGGGGATGGATATTGATGGCAACACCGGCGATGCCATTCGCGCAGCGGATGATGGCAAAGTGACTGGAGCCGGCTGGGAGGGTGGTTATGGTAAGATGATTACCATTAATCACGGAAATGGCATTGTCACCCGCTATGCCCATTGCTCCTCCATTAATGTTAAAGTTGGGCAACGCGTAAGCAAAGGTGAGGTTATAGGTCGAGTCGGCAGTACGGGACGCAGTACCGGTTCGCATCTTCACTTTGAAGTTCTGGTCAATGGTAATCCGGTTAATCCCAAGCGTTATCTAGGTTAATTGAGTTAATTAGGTGCGATTGTAAGGTGAACTCATCAAGCTTGCTGTAAATCAAGCATCAGGTGGAGCCTGAATTCCATCCGGAGCCTAACTAGGTAATCCACTTCATGGCAACCTCCTCATTAAATAGGGGTCTTACGAACCGAACTAAGATAAAATTCTTGAGGGCTAAACCCCCCTGCTTTCCTGAAAGTGGGGGGGTGTTATATTTGGCGGAAATTTCAAGGTCACTTCCTCCCATCTCTTTGGTATAATCCTCTCGGGGGTGGGGACCCATGACCGAGAGATGGAGAGGGAATCATTGGATTCATTACTGTCTGGTGATTGCTGGAGTACTCGTTCTAGTTTTTTCCTGGCTTCGTAATCCAGGAATGATTAGAAGCGGTTTTTATACTATTTTTCGCGAAGGAAGCCGAATTGCTTTAGATTTTAAGCACCGAGAACAACAACTGATGGAGAGTGAGCATTTTCGGGTGAGATACGAGGAAAGGGATGCCGAGGCAGCCGCCTTGGTCCTGGCAATCGCCGAAGAAATCTATGACCCCATCAATCAAAACCTGGGATATGAACCGAATCGAAAAGTGCCGATAATAATGTATCCTACTAATGATTCTTTGACCGGTAGTTTTGGTTGGCCGGCGGATGAAGGAGCTCTAGGCGTGTATTGGGTTGGGACAATCAGGATTCTATCCCCAAGTGTCTGGGCAACTTCAGATGAGGGAAAAATCGACCCGGAAATTTTTCGGACTACCGGCCCGATTTCTCATGAATATACCCATTATGTAATCGACTACTTGACCGGAGGGAATTATCCACGCTGGTTTACTGAAGGAGTTGCGCAGTGGGAAGAAAAGAAATTAACCGGTTTTGCTTTTTCAAACCCATTTACGGAACTTTATCAACAAAACTGCCGGCCCAGTCAACAGCGTTTTACCCCCAAGAGTAATGCCAAACCGAAAGGCCAAGAGTGGCAGGAATGGATTTACCAGGAACTCTATCCGCTAATAGAGATGGATGCCGGCTTTGACTATCTGCCGAATCAGATGTTGGCCTACTGGGAATCGCTTATGGTGGTAAAGTATATCAATACAGTGTATGGCTCGGAATGCCTGAGCCAAATTATTAAGTGCTTAAGTCAGGGTAAACCCATTAACCAGGCCCTAAAGCAGGCGACCGGGGCGGATTTGGCGCAATTTGATGCCGATTTTCGAGTCTGGGCCGCCGATCAGGCTGCGCGGGAGAGCATTGCCCGCAACAATTAACGACAGTTTGTGGCAGTTTTTAGACATGTCTATTTTTGTTAATTCCAAGAACTTGACAAGAAATGTGATATATAGGACAATTTCGCTTAGATATCTTGTTAAGACAAATGGTTGTGATTTGCATCGCATTTGCCTGTCTGGCTTAGCCTGCTGACCGAGTTAAAACACAAGCGTTATGATTATTTAGAGTGCTTAACCTGTCCGCAGCCGGAAGAAGAACGAAATCGCCGGCCGGAAGAACCGTCCCCTTGGCTTTGGTTCATCCGGGTGATATAATTACCCCGGCAAATGAATAGAATTATAAAAGTGTACAGGCTATTTAATAATTAAAAGGGGGAAACCGCGTTGAATAAGATCAGGGTGATAGGCGGTCGGCCTCTCACCGGCAAGGTCAGGATAAGTGGGGCAAAAAATGCGGCCCTTGTGGTTATTGCGGCCAGTGTTTTGGCACGGGGAGAGAGCATTATTGAAAATGTGCCCCATATCCGGGACGTTGAAATTCTGTTGGATATCTTACGCGGTCTAGGGGCAGAAGCTAACTGGTTAACGGACGACACTGTCAGCATCCGGGTTCCAGATAATATTAATCATCGCACCCCCTATGAAAAAGCTAAATTACTGCGGGCTTCGAACCTTTTGTTGGGCTCAATGGCCGGTCGAAAAGGAGTAGCCGATATCAGTCTCCCCGGAGGTTGTAACATTGGCTCCCGACCAATGGATCTGCACCTCAAGGGGCTGCAGTTGCTGGGGTTTGAGACCCGATTGGAGCACGGATTTATTAAGGCGCGGGCCGGTACTTTGCATGGCCGGGATATCTATCTGGATTTTCCTAGTGTCGGGGCCACCGAAAACATTATGATGGCGGCCTCAGTTGTTCCGGGTCAGACCATTATTGAGAACGCGGCCAAAGAACCGGAGGTCGTCGATTTGGCCAACTTTTTAAATGCTATGGGGGCGAGAATTCGGGGGACTGGCACTGATGTGATTAAAATTGAGGGGGTCCCTGAACTTAAAGGAATCCGGCACGCGGTCATCCCGGACCGCATTGAAGTCGGGACCTTTATGACCGCTGCCGCGATTACCCGGGGACAAGTAGTCTTGGAGAACGTTATCCCGACTCATGTTCAGCCGATTATTGCCAAACTACGCGAGTCAGGGGCTAAGGTGAGGGAAAAAGGAGACTGCATCGAAGTTATCGGCGCGTCACGCATAATCGCCGTTGACCTAAAAACCATGCCCTATCCGGGGTTTCCAACGGATATGCAGTCACAGTTCATGGCTTTGCTTAGTTTGGCAGAGGGAACCAGTGTTATTGTGGAAAATGTTTTTGAAAACCGTTTTCAGGTAGCGGATGAACTGAAACGGATGGGAGCCAAAATCAAGGTAGAAGGCCATACGGCAGTGGTTAAGGGGGTCCCGCGGCTGTACGGGACCTGCGTCAAGGCCAGTGATCTGCGGGCTGGAGCAGCCCTAGTCCTAGCTGCTTTAGCAGCGGAAGGAGAGACGGAAATCAGCCAGATCCATCATATTTTCCGCGGTTATGAAAACCTGGTTGAAAAATTCACCTCAATTGGTGCCGATCTTCAATTGATCTAGCCTATTT
>JAAZDI010000280.1 GCA_012512295.1 Syntrophomonadaceae bacterium | reverse complement strand
TTTTTACCAGTTTTAATCGACAAGCATTAGCCGCAGCTTCATTAGGCCAGGTGCATCTAGCAAGGATACCCACAGGCGAGTTAGTAGCTGTTAAGGTATTAAGGCCAGGCATAGAAAAAGTTGTCGAGAGTGATCTAAAAACCCTGCAGCGGATTATTATCCTGCTTGAGCTTTTAACCGATTGGGGTCGCCGGTTTGATATCTCCGCCCTTTATCGTGAGTTTTCCAATACCCTTGTCTCAGAACTTGATTACATTCAAGAAGGAAAAAATTGCGAACGGTTCCAAAACAATTTTGCGGCAGAAAATCGCGTTAAAATTCCTCAAGTCTATTGGGATTACACAACGCGTCGAGTTTTGACCCTGGAATATCTTCAAGGCTATAAAATAACTGATGTTCAACAATGGGAAACAATAATAGCTCCCTCCAGTTTAGTGGCTTTATTGGTCGAAACATATATTCAACAAATCCTGGAACAGGGCTTTTTTCATGCAGACCCGCATCCCGGCAACCTGATCGTTTTGCCTGATGGTCGCTTGGGCTTAATCGACTTTGGTATGGTTGGACAAGTCACGGCACTCGACAAGGATGGATTAAGAAAACTAATCTTTGCCGTGGCGACTAAGAATTCTCCCGGCATGGTTAAGGCATTTTTAGAATTAGGATTTTTACGGCCGGAAACTGATGCTGTAGTGGTTCGGCGGGCATTGGATCAAATCCTGGAACGTGTTTATGATATGCCATTGGGGAGATTTACAAATGAGCAATGGATAGAAATCATGCATCAGTTTGAAGAGGTAGTTCGGGCGGAACCTTTTCAGATACCGTCTACTTTTATCTTTCTTGGTCGAACATTGGGGACCCTGTTTGGTTTATGTGTAGAACTTCAGCCCGATATTCAGTTTATTAGTCTGTTAGAGCCTCATTTGAAGAGGTTAGCCTTAACAGACGATTCTGGGGATACCTGGGAACAATACCATAAGAAAGCAATTGCCTTTTTAGGTACTTTGGGGGAACTGCCCGAGCTAATGCAGCGAACCCTTAGTCTAGCTGAACAAGGAAATCTTCATATCAAAATTGATAGTTATATTATCGCCCGGATTTTGCGCAGCCAGGAAAGGGCAATTCGTTTTTTAGGTCGTTCGATAGTTTTTGCGGCGTTTTTACTAACTGCGGTAATTATGTATATTAATGAAAAAACTTTTGAATCACATGTTTATCTGGGTGTGGCAGGGATTGTTGGTCTTTTCTTAATTTTCGGGTGGTCTGATCGAAACCGATCTTCAGGACCTGGATTATAAAAGTCGAGCTCCGGGTTAGGCCCGACTCGACTTTGCGCCTAATTTGTTAATATCCTAATTTCCGTTTATCTAATTATTATAATTTTGAACAGTTCCTTTTAACTGATCGGCCAATTGCTGAAAGTGTGGGGACTTAATTATTTCCATAAGCGCTTCGAGTGAAAAGCCGCTCGGATTTTCATTTTGCTGGCCATCTGTCCCTCCTGAATGATAGTCTGAATTATTGATGGATGGGTTGTTAACCTGCTGCTGAATGGCACTGGCTGTTCTAAGCAAATGCTGCTGGAGTTCACCGCCGCTTTGCTCCATGAGTTCCAGAACTAGAACCATTGTATCAATATATGTTAAAGCCTGAGAAATACTTTCACCTAGTAAACTGAACTTTTCGCGGGCTTCCCCAAGGACTCTAACGGCATTGGCTTTTGCTTTAGCTCCCAGAGTTTTGGCTCTGGGTGGAGTGTTAAACCGAAATGTGTGATCATTATACCCCTGACCCTTTGCATCGGCTACTCTTTGACGATCGCTAAAGTCAGCCGTCGAAAACCTCCTTGAGGGTTCGGGATATCCGGGGATTTTTTCCTGCTGTTCGTCGAGTCTGGCTCGAAGCTCTTTTTGACGTCTTTCTAACTCATTTATTTTTTGATAATAGAGGGGCAGCTGCTTCTCTACCATCCGTAATTCTTCGTGGATACGCCGCTTTGATCTATTCATTCAAAGCTCACCTCCCCAACCCCCATCGGGGTATATTAACCGAGTGTCGATGTATTATATGTGCGTCTACTTTAAAGTGTTACAACTAGCTCTTTATCCCAAGAAGCATTTGCAGAGCTTTTTGTTGTTCAGGAGATAATTTTGCCAACTGGTCTAAGACGGGAGCCAGGTTTTTGAGTTGCGCCGGGTTAGTTCGCGCGATCAGGTCCTGAATTACCTGGTTTAAGGATTGGGTTGAATCTTTGTGGGAGCGGGGGTTTGATAATTGTCGGTAAAACTGGCGAATAACTTCTTTTTCCTCTCTGCTAAGTGGTGCCTGCTCTAAGAAAGAGTAAAAAGCATTCGGATTTGATAGGACGGGCATGATTTGAGTCAATAAAGCCTCTAGATTATTCGGATTCACAAAATCACCTCGTGTTCTTATTGTTTGGATATATCATCATATTCCTTGCATGTGAAATTGGTTAGAAAAGAATCATGGTAACTAGTGGATGTTATTTAGAGGGCTTAGAGTAGGCCAATATCGAGCCGTTTCCAAAATTCTGGTGGTTGCATAAAATAGTTTAGCAACCAGTAGTTCCCTGAAAGGAGGGTGCTTTATGAGACGGCCGATTCGAGGTAGAGAGGAACAAATGCAAAGGAAAATAGTGAGCCTTAAACCGGGAGTTCCTTATTCAAAATACGAGAAGGAGATTCAACAACAGGGGGGAAAGATAATCGAGCACTTACCCCTTATTAATGCGTTGCTTTGTGAGTTTCCAGCTAATCGGTCTGTAGAGGTAGCTGGTATCCTTTCCAATAATCCTCATATTAATCGAGTAGATGATGATTTGCCAATCAAAATAATTAATTTTTTTAATCCTTACTTTTTCTTTCCTATCCGCAAAAAGGAAACTCCTAAACAGATGAAGCAACAAATCGGTTGGGGCGTTAAACGGATTAATTGCGAAGACTTTTTGACGGTTAATCCCAAACGCCGTGTCCGGGTAGCGGTTATTGATACTGGCATTCAAGCTGATCATCCAGATCTGCGGGATAATATTAAGGGGGGAATTAATATAACTGGGAATCCCGCCGATATTTCCGATCCCAATGGACATGGAACCCATGTCGCGGGAATCATTGGGGCGTTAAACAATGAGATCGGTATAGTCGGGGTTATGCCGAAGATTGATCTATACGCTGTTAAGGTGTTTAATTCTAAGGGAGAAGGTTCTTTAACTGATATCATCAGAGGCCTGCAATGGTGTATCAACAACCGAATCAAACTGATCAATATGAGCTTTGGCTCGCCTGTTGATAATCCTACTTTTAAAGAGGTTTTTAAAAAGGCTTATCAGTCTGGATTGATTATGGTGGCAGCGGCCGGCAATGATGCTGTTGAACACAAAATGCAGTATCCCGCAATCTATCCGGAAACAATTGCGGTCACTTCCTTAAATGAAAGAAATAGCATCAGCAATTTCAGCAGCTTTGGTCAGGGCGTTGATTTTATCGCTCCCGGTGATCAAATTCTGTCTACCTGGAATAATGGAGGTTATAAAGTGCAAAGCGGTACCTCGATGGCTGCCCCGCATGTGACTGGAGCGATTGCGCAAATTCTAAATAAATGGGGAGACCTTACTCCGGATCAAGTAAAACAACACCTAAAATTAACCGCCCAACGGCTCTCGCTCCGGCCTGAATACCAGGGAGCTGGGCTGATTGATGTGGCAAAAGCTCTGAAGACTGACCCGAAGGTAAGTCGATACTACAGTATGGTCGCTTCTTACTATGGGTTGTCCTAGGTAAGGTTTTGGCAGGAGTTTTGGTCGCTAGAGTATATTAAACACTGATTTCTTTATACCCGGCTGCCCGGGTTTTTTTATGCCATTCTGCTTACATAACTATATTTTGATAAACAGCAATTGTTATAGTTAATATCTGGAACGCTGGGCGAGTAAATGATATAATGTTTAGGTAGAGCATTTTTGGAGGAAAACCTCGCAATTTTTATCAAGAAAAGAAGGGATTTTGAAAATACTGTCGAAATCTATGAATAGGGAGGGAGGCCTTTTGCAGAAAGAGGGTCTGGAAAACAAAGTGAAGCCGGAAAATACTTCACGTGAACTCTTATTTATTACGGGATACGGCAAATTGCCACTTACCTCCGCTGCCTCGAAGGTATATGAGGCCATCGTTGTTGCCGTCACTATTGACCCAACAACCTCGATTATTGTCGAGGCGGATACGAATCTGGTTACTGGTTTAGGACGAAATTTCCTTAAAGGTTTAATTGAGGGATACTGTTTAGAATTAGGGGTGGAAGGCCTCGAAGAGAGACTGGAAAAACGATATCACGGCAGTGCCCGTCGCGCTTTGATCACTGCTTTATACAATATTTATAACCGTTATGTGGCCTACCAAAAACAGGCATCGGTCGAAGATTTAGATTAATATTATTATTTTAGTCAGTCGAGTAAAGATTAGTTTTTTAAGTTTTTGCTTGTATAATAATATCATAAAATGTTGTTATTTTTAGAAAGGGGGGCAGCTACGGCCTTCATTTCGGCAAAACGATTTTGCAGAAAGAAGGATTAATAAATTTAGTATCAGGTTACCCAGTTCCTGGGATGTTTCGACTGGTTGTTGTACTAAGTTGTCTTAATCGATGAGAACTAAATCGGTTCAGGAGTGACAAACCCGGTCATATTAGGCATTTTAATGGCCGTAGAAATAGCCGGGTGTTTTTGCGACGTGATAGGAGGGTAAGTGATTTTTGGCCGCTGTTCCTTAAGGGATTGATTAAAATCAATCTCCTTTATCAATTGGGTGCAGTGAATGCTAGAGGATATACGAAAGGGGAGTAATTGTAAGAATGGCTGAATTGTTGTTAACTACTGCTGAAAAGTTGGAAAACTTTAGACAAAAAAGTGCAAAAATTGAGGCTATGGGCGGTCCCAAGATGGTGGAAAAGCAAAAAAGCATGGGGAAACTGACCGCTCGGGAAAGCATCGATCTTCTCTTTGATAAGGGCACTTTTGTAGAAATTGATAAGTTTGTTACTCACCACAGCACCTTTTTTGGGATGGATAAAAAAGAAGTACCGGCTGATGCAGTGGTTTGTGGTTATGGCAAAGTTAACGGCCGGACCGTATTTGTTTTCTCGCAGGACTTCACCTCTATGGGTGGTTCCATGGGCGAATGGCAGGCTAATAAAATCTGTAAAATGCAAGAAATGGCGATGGCCATGGGTGCGCCAATCGTTGGGTTCAACGATTCCGGTGGAGCTCGGATTCAGGAAGGTATGTACTCCCTCAGTGGATACGGTAAGATCTTCTTCCGTAACACCCGGGCTTCCGGAGTTGTCCCGCAAATCACCTGTATTATGGGGCCGACCGCCGGCGGTGCCGTTTATTCCCCGGCGATCATGGACTTCATTTTAATGGTTAAAGGCACTGGTCAAATGTACATTACTGGTCCAGATGTTATTAAAGCCGCTACCGGCGAGATTATTACCCATGAAGAACTGGGTGGGGCCGTAACCCATACTAAGATTTCCGGTAACGCTCACTGGGCATGTGATAATGATGAAGAATGTATCGCTACGGTTAAGGAATTGCTTTCCTACTTACCGCAGAGCAATCGTGAAAAACCTCCGGTTATAGATTGTAACGATCCCATTGATCGAATGGAAGAAAAACTGAACACCTTTATTCCGGATTCCTCCAATCGTGTTTTCAATATGCGGAATTTGATCAAGTTGGTTGTGGATAACGGCGAGATTTTGGAAGTCGCGAAAGACTATGCCCCGAATATCCTGACTCTGTTTGCCCGCATGAACGGACAAACTGTTGGGATTATTGCTAACCAACCGCAGATGATGTCTGGTTGCCTGGATGTTAACTGTTCCGATAAAGCTGCCCGGCACATTCGTTTCTGTGACTGCTTCAACATTCCGATTCTTACTTTTGTTGATGTTCCTGGTTTCTTACCTGGCAAAGGCCAAGAATGGAGTGGAATCATCCGCCACGGTGCCAAAATGCTCTATGCTTATGCCGAAGCCACAGTACCGAAAATTACGATTATCGTCCGTAAAGCTTATGGCGGTTCCTACATGGCGATGTGCAGTAAGGATATGGGGCCAGATATGGTTATTGCCTGGCCAACTGCTCAAATTGCTGTTATGGGGGCAGAAGGGGCAGCGAACATTGTCTTCCGCAAAGAAATTGCTGCTGCCGAGGATCCAGATGCCAAACGAACTGAGCTTATTAAGGAATATGATGCTACGTTCAATAATCCTTATATTGCAGCAGCCAAAGGGCACATTGACTGTGTTATCGAGCCGAAGCAAACCCGGCCGACAATTATCAGTGCTCTGGAAGCCTTCAAGGACAAGGTGGACAAGCTTCCCTGGAAGAAGCACGGTAATATTCCTCTCTAAGATTAGGCTTTACACGATCCAGTTAGCAACAACCAGGAAACCAGGTATCGAGTTTCACGTCGCATCCCCCCTAAAATTAACCCTTCCGAAATTTCGGAAGGGTTTTCTTATCATTTGTTGTATATAGATAATAACCTAATAGCAACAAGGAAAAGAAAACCCCTGCTTGCACCTTATTAGCTTGCACTTTATTATAAGATCACAAGTTAGTATTGCATGGCGTCTATTGATTCCAATCTTTACCTAATGATTGCATTAATCCACGCGCATAGTATTTAGGAGGTGATTACCTTACAAGGCGACCAAAAGAATAAAGGCATGATTCATGTATATATGGGTACCGGCAAAGGGAAAACTACGGCGGCTCTAGGCCTGGGATTGCGGGCCATTGGCCGTGGTCTACGAGTTATTATGGTACAGTTTTTAAAAGGTATGGATACCGGAGAACTTCATGCGGTTCGGACTTTGGAGCCTCAGTTTCAAATATTGCGTTTTGAACGACCACATGGATTTGTTTGGATGTTATCGAAAGAAGACAGACAGCGGTTGGAGAAAGAGATTCAGATTGCCTGGGATTATGTCCAGAAGTTAATCCTTGGGGGCGAATGCGAGGTGCTGATCCTGGATGAGTTACTTAATGTTATTGAAAACAAACTGATCGATCTAGATGAGGTCATTCGTGTTCTAGAAAATCGTTCTGAATACCTGGAAATAGTTTTAACCGGCCGGAGTTTACCTCAGCCACTACGAGAAATGGCGGATCTAGTGACCGAAATGAACGAGATTAAGCACTATTTTCATAGTGGTGTACCAGCCCGGTTAGGCATAGAATACTAGGGAAACCGACTGGCCAAGTAAAAATACAAGCGTTCGCCATTTTCAGATTATAGGAGTAAGATAATGTTAAGGTTATTTCTAATCAGGCATGGGGAAACAATTTGGAATCAGCATTATCGGTATCAGGGCCATACTGACGTTCCGTTAAGCAAAACAGGGGAATGGCAGGCCAGTTTAGTGGCTAAGCGGCTGAAGGATGAACCATTAGATGCTGTTTTTTCTAGTGATTTATCTCGGGCTAGAGTAACCGCAGAGATCATTGCGCGTGAGCATGGTTTGACAGTTACGTCATTGCCAGCCTTGCGGGAAATTGACTATGGCTTGTGGGAAGGCCTAACCTTGGCTGAGATTAACGCCCAGTACCCTGGATCGCGAGATAAGTGGTTGGCTGACCCCGAAAATAATAGGGTACCTGGGGGTGAGAGCCTAGCTGAGGTGCGCGATCGAGCCCTGACTTGTCTTGAAGAAATCAAAAAAAAGTATCCCAATGGAACAATAGCCTTGGTTGGCCATGGCGGTCTAATCGCTGTATTGCTGTTAACTTTTTTACAAGAGGATGCCTCGTTCTTGAAAAGGTTTTTTGCCCGAAACACTAACGTAAGTCTGGTTGAATTTGAGGGCC
>JAAZDI010000279.1 GCA_012512295.1 Syntrophomonadaceae bacterium | reverse complement strand
GTTGGTTTCCGTTTCGTTATAGCCAAAAGTAACATCTTGAAAAGCAATTTCCCGGGAAATCAAGGCAAGCTCTTGAGGCGAGGCCTGGTCAGTAATGGTGGGTTCAAATTGTAAAAGCTCATCATTCTTTTCATACTGGCGGTAGCCTTAGTCACTAACGGCATCATCCAAGTTAGTTCTAAAATCATACTGTTCAGCCCAGACAGCATCGTCATAAAGGCCATTAACGAACCTAGGGTAAGTGAACCACTAAAGGCTAGCAGCGAGCCAACCGATAGAACTACGATACTTAAAATAATTGTCCCAAAATTAGCGGTAATCAGAACTGAAAAATTTAAATAATTTGCCCGGCGGGCTGCTTTATAGTAATGGTCCAACTGAGCACTAAAACGTTGGATTTCATAGGGTTGCAGGTTAAAGGCTTTAACCAGCAATTGCGCGTGAATATTCTCCTGCACAATTGAGGTCATCCCGGCTTGATCTGTTTTCAAATCGTAACTGGCTGCTTCAGCACGGGTGCTTAAGATGTTGGGCAGCCATAGCGCAAGGGGCAATCCGACAGTTGTAATTAAAGCAAGCTGCCAGTTTAGGTAATATAGCAAAGCCGCATTCAACAATACACCCCAAAAAAACATGACCCCAATGGGCAATTGCACTAGCAGCGTATCAATCAAATTAACATCTGTATTAAAACGGGTTAAAATGTCACCCGCGCTAGTTCGGGTGAAGAAACTAACAGACAGCTCTTGTAAACGCGAAAATATTTTCTTGTATAAATCGCTAATTATCCTGGTATGTACCTGCGAATATAGAACTACTAACACCGACCAGGCCAAAAAGGCGATTATGGCAGACAGGACAATTAACAATAAGATGCGCAAAAGGTAAGCTTGATCATTAAGGGCAATGGCATTATCAATAATAAATTTAATACTTAAGGGAAACAGTATTCTGAAAGCTAAATAAAGCAAGATGGAAATTGCAATCAATAAGCTTTGTCTTTTGTATTTGCCGAACTCTTTGAGCATTCGCCCCAGAAACGAGAACAGGGGAACAACCACCTTTCGAGACAAGCCTGATTGAACGATATTATTCGATCCCAATTCTGTTTAACCAAGAGCCTCGATTTCCATTTCTAATAATGCTGAACTCAGCGACTTGCCGTGCGGATCAAGCCGCAGAGAGCGGGTTACTCCGCCAGCTAAGGCCTGGTGAAGAACAAAGTTTAAAGCACCAATCTTCGGCATTTCGTAACGCACGACTTCCCCGCTCGTCAACCCCCGAAACCAGGCCGCGACTTTGTCCGCGGTCACCTGACTTTCAATCAAGGGGTAGTCCTCCGGCCGGTAGACGATTAAAGAGAGGTTCAAGGTATTGCCTTTATCCCCGGCTCGGGAATGAGCTATTTCGCGAAGCTTGATTTTCCGAGTCAATTTTATCCCTCCCCCACCTGCTGCATAATAATCCGGGGATGGACCAGGTCCCGCGGGATTAGGGTGGAAACCACGCCGATTACCTCACGGACGGAACGACGAGCACCTCCGCCGCCAGCCGGGCCATTGGTCCAGAGGGTTTCGACCTCTTCGCCGATTATCTGCGCTTCGGCCCGGGTGCTTGTCCGGGCCGCCACCCGCAGCCGTACCTCATAAGGTTCCCCGGTACCATTAGCAATCCAGGTCCCGTGTAACGAGTCCACGCCTATTAAGTCAAACCTGATTTCCTGATAAGTTGCCCCAATCAGTGCCAGCCTCTGACGCACAATCTCACCAGCCAGCTTAGCCCGTTCCAGGGCCCCGGCTCCGGCATAACCAATCTCACCCTCACCAATAAAAGAGTCCTGATACCCAATACTCACTTTGAGCTCCCGGGGTTTAGCCTTGGCTGTCCCGCCGGTCACTCGAACCTGGGACGGCCCGAGCTGCTCAAACTCAACGCCCGTAAAATCAGCGATACAGTCTGGCGTATAGTAAGCTGCTGGATCGTGGATCTCATACAGCAACTGCTCCTTGCAGGTCCCGAGCGAAACCAAACCCCCGGAACCGGGCGGTTTAGTGATAATGGCCGTTCCGTCTGGATACACCTCCGCCAGTGGAAAACCTAATTCAGCCAACCGGGGCACGTCTTTGTGCCCCGGATCAGCAAAGTAGCCTCCACTAACCTGTCCGGCACATTCTAAAAGGTGTCCGACAACCGTTCCCTGCCCCAACCGCTGGTAATCATGCTCGGACCAATTGAATTCATGGACCATGGGAGCCAAAAAAAGAGCCGGATCCGCCACCCTCCCGGTCAGGATAACGTCCGCTCCCTGTATCAAAGCCTCTACCAGCGGGGCACATCCCAAATAGGCATTAGCCGAAATAATTCGGTTCACATAGTCTGCCACTGTTTCCCCTGTCTCCAGGATCTGACCGCCATGTTGAATAACCGCCTCCAGTACCTCATCGCCGATTACCGCGGCCACCTTCAGGCCTTTTATACCCTGAGCCGACGCCAATTCCAAAACCCGCTGCTGAGCGGCCAGGGGATTAGCGGCCCCCATGTTCGTAATAATCTTAATTCCTCGCTGCCAGCAGGGCTTTAAAACTGGCGACAGCCTTCGAACAAGCTGAGGGTTATAGCCAAGCGAAGCGTCTCGCAGTCGCTCCTGCTGATAGAGAGCAATTGTCCTTTCAGCTAAGCACTCATAGACTAAATAATTAATCTCTCCCTTTTCAACCAGTTCCAAGGCCGGCTCAAAACGGTCCCCGCCGTACCCGGCCCCGGCCCCGATCCTGATTCGACTTACTGTCAAACCACTCATCCCCTATCCCTAACAACCATATCCCGCAGGCCGAACATAGGATAAATAGTATTAGATATCTTTTCAACTGATTCTTAGATTAAAGGATAATGTTATTGGTATTATATTAAGC
>JAAZDI010000278.1 GCA_012512295.1 Syntrophomonadaceae bacterium | reverse complement strand
TTTACGGACGAATATCGGTAGTACCGAATCCGTTTGAGATATATGAAACGTTGATAGATCTTGCTCGACGAACTGGCTGTGCTGAGCATGAAAAAGCTCTGACTGATGTAGTGAACGCCTAAATCGGGAGGAAAAAGGATATGGTAACGGTTTTTAGCCGACCTAAGGCTTTAACTGATAAATCACTTCATTTTTGTCCCGGCTGTGGTCACGGTATCATTCACCGTCTAGTAGCGGAAGTAATTGATGAATTGAAGATCCGGGAAGACACAGTGGGAGTATGTCCGGTTGGCTGTTCGGTCGTATCTCACCAATATTTTAACGTCGATATGCAGCAGGCAGCTCACGGCCGGGCACCCGCAGTAGCTACTGGTATTAAACGAGCGCTGCCTGATCGGGTAGTATTCACTTACCAAGGAGATGGAGATTTGGCCTCGATCGGAACGGCCGAGATAGTGCATGCCGCTACGCGGGGAGAGCTAATTACCACTTTTTTTGTGAATAACGCGGTTTATGGCATGACCGGCGGACAAATGGCGCCAACAAGTCTCCTTGGCCAAGTAACCACTACTTCACCACAAGGTCGAAGAGTTGAGACTCATGGTCACCCTCTTCGAGTAGCGGAGATGCTGGCTACTATAGATGGCGCAGCCTATATTGCCCGGGTTTCGGTTCATGATGCTTCTCACGTTATTAAAGCGAAACGAGCAATTAAGCAAGCATTTACTGTCCAGTTGGAGGGCAAAGGCTTTTCATTGGTTGAATTTTTATCCACCTGCCCTACTAACTGGGGGATGAGCCCGGTGGAGTCGACTAAATGGTTGGCACAAAATATGATTGCTTACTTTCCTCTTGGTGAAATAAAAAACCTTCTGAATTAATAATCTAAAACTTATGAACACGAAAGGAGCATACATGATGATTAAACAGTTTAATACGATTCTCCTAGCCGGTTTCGGCGGACAGGGAGTTTTATCCATGGGACAATTTTTAGCCTATGCGGGAATGATAGAAGAAAAGGAGGTAGCCTGGATACCTTCATATGGCCCGGAAATGCGAGGGGGAACCGCTAACTGTCTGGTTACTATTAGTCAGGAAGAGATAGATTCTCCTGTATTTGAATTTCCAGATGCAGCAATTATTATGAATCGGCCTTCTTTAGAGCGATTTGAAAAACAGGTCAAGGCCGGTGGAGTATTAATAGTTAATGCTTCTCTTGTAGATTTGGCACCACAGCGAAAGGATGTACAAGTTATTTTAGTCCCAGCGAATGAACTATCAAGTCAATTGGGTAATTCTAAAGTTGCCAATATGGTTATGCTGGGAGCACTAATAGAAGTGACTAAAGTGGTGAAGATTGATTCAGTGATTGAGTGTCTGAAAAATGTTTTGCCTGATTCTAAACACCACCTGCTTTCCATAAACCGAAGCGCTTTAGAGATGGGTGCAGAATATGTTCGATATCAAGCCAATGAGCAGATAGCAGTCTAACACCAAAGTGATCAAGAACTTAATAAATCGGCCGTTAATAAGCGGTTGATTTTTCCTTTGTTTAGGGTCCACAGTATACTTATGCGCTTCCAATAATTTATGGTTGTATTATTGAAGCCTTTGGGTTATATTTCCTATGGGGTTATTCCAGGAAGCCTGCGTAAAGATAAGTTATAGTTAGACGTAGGAGGGAACAAATTTTGCAAAAGTTACCGGATTACCTGGGCGTAGTCGCGCTCGGGATTAAGATGGGAGTTATCCTGCCAGGTAGCGATTTAGTAAGTATGGTTTATGACTCATTACAACAGGTTGATCGGGATGGGTTGCTAGATGATGGCGATGTTATTTGTGTAACTGAATCAGTAGTTGCTCGGTCCCAAGGAAACATTGTCTCGGTGAAGGATATCGCCA
>JAAZDI010000277.1 GCA_012512295.1 Syntrophomonadaceae bacterium | reverse complement strand
CCCTTATTGGAAACCATTCGTTAACAAATACCTTCTCGGTGATAAATCTTAACTTTATTAACCAGCCTTAGTAATTTGGTATCCCTTTGATTCAAGTAGCTTAATAAGTCTTAGTTCTTTTTGTATTTCTCTGTTCTCTAAATACTCTGGGCCTAATTCTTGGTATGGCGTCTTGGTAAGTAAAATTTGATAAACAATCCGAAGAAGCAAATGTGCCAGAGCAATAAGTGCCTTTTTTATTCCCATGCGTTTAACCCAACGCCAATAGCATGCCGATAAACGTGAATTTCTTTTTTTTGATGAAGCCCATGCACATTCACATAGTATTGCTTTTAATGCCTTGTTTCCTGGCTTGGCTCGACTTCTTTTCTTTTTACCTGCACTTTCATTATTTCCGGGACTAACCCCAGCCCAAGAGGAGAGGTGTTTATCAGTAGGAAAAACGGACATATCAGCACCTATTTCAGCTAGTAATACTGCGGCGGCTTTACTATTTATTCCAGGTATTGACTTTATCAATTCTATTTCTTGGCGATATGGACTCAGGCATTGGTCAATCTGTTCTTCAATATCGGCAACAGTTTTTTCTAGATACATTAAGTGATTCCATGAAAAACGCATCATATCTCTATGATGGCGGCGAAGTCGTCCATTTAATGCATCAACCAACTGTGGCACTTTATTTTTTACCTGTCCTTTGACCATCAGGCTAATTTTTTCAGGTGTTATTCTTTCGCCATTAATAACTGATTCAATAATATTGCGTCCTGAAACACCAAAAATATCAGAAAGATAGGAGGTAATTTTGATATTAGCATCTTGAAGAATTTTATGTATTCGATTTTTTTCCTGGGTAGCATCCTGTATGAGTTTTTTTCTATATCGGGTAAGGTCTCTTAAGTCTCTTATCTCAGTCGGAGGAACAAAACTACATTCAACTAAGCCACTACGAAGGAGTTGAGCAATCCATTCTGCATCTTTGATATCGGTCTTTCGCCCTGGGACATTCTTAATACGTTGAGCATTGGTAAGAATTAACTTAAAAGAACAGGATTCAAGTATGTTCCAAACCGGTTTCCAATAAACGCCAGTGCTTTCCATAGCAACATGAGAACAATTGTGTTTATCTAACCAGTCTGCCAATGCAAGAAGGTCATTGGTGAGAGTTGAAAAAGTTTTTATTTCCTTATTTGGTTTATTATCTAACGGACCGAACAAAACACAAGCTACAACAGTTTCTTGATGGACATCTAGTCCAGCACAGCTTTCTAAAATGGCATCCATAATATTACCTCCAAAAATAGATAGGTGAGGGCCCCCAACAACCTGAACAATAAAATTTTTTACACGTGCTATATGCACATTACTCTGTACTTAAAGGTTGTTGGAACCAGTTTACATGTCGGGGTAAAATTCACCATAAAGGGAACGGTTAACGGACACCCACCTTACAATAATTATCATTAACAAGATGCGTAAGCGTAAAATAATCCCCACCTTGTAGCCCT
>JAAZDI010000276.1 GCA_012512295.1 Syntrophomonadaceae bacterium | reverse complement strand
GAGAAGAGTTCTTTGGTTCGCGTCCCTGAACCAGAGGCCTCAGTATATACCAATGTCCCTGAACCAGAGGCCTCAGTATGTACCAATGAAGATAAGTCAGCGATTGCTGCCCGGAATGGGGTTAACGGACCGGCAGAGCAGGACCAACAGAAGCAGCCAATTATTGTCGGGGATTGGGAATACATTGGTGCTTTCAAAGGACCGATCTGTCTGAAGCCAAAGGGCAATTCCAGTAGTTCTGGCAGCACCCCCTCGCATTTGTTTCAGTGCGATTCAAGACGCTATCGCGGGCAACTGGAAATAAGGGTAAATGCAGGACGAAACGGTTTAACTGGGATTAATGAACTGCCCTTAGAAGAATATTTATACGGAGTGGTAGGTCGAGAAGTCAGCAGCGGGTGGCCTTTAGAAGCCCTGAAGGCTCAGGCGATTATTGCGCGAACCTACGCGGTGCGGGGGTTAAACCGACATATTTCTGAGGGGTATAACCTGTGCAGCACGACTAATTGCCAAGCTTATGGTGGTTATGATTATGAGGCTGAGTCCATTATTCGGTCAGTCAAGGAAACGAGTGGGCAAGTTCTTCTTGACAACCAAGGACAATTGGCCGTCACTTTGTATCACTCCAACAGTGGTGGATACACCGAGAATAACGTGAATGTGTTTGGAGCCGATCTCCCTTATCTTCGAGGGGGGCCTGACCCTTATAGTCTAGGCTACGGGTTGTCAGATTGGAGTTATTCTACGGTAGTCAACGGAAAAAATAGTCGGGGAGAAGACGGATTAAGAAATTTATTGCTTAGAAACAATCCAAGTTTTGGTCTTGTGGATTCAATCGAGTTAGTAAAGTATCCTTCAGGTCGGGTTGACTCGGTGATTATCAAGGATGACCGCGGTAATACTATAACCATGACGGGTGGGAGTTTTGGCAGCCTGTTCAATCCTAATTATGCTACGGTCAGTCGGGAGCGGGTGATGGGACGGTTGTTTGATCTTAACACTGATGCCGCTATCGCGATGCTCAATGGCCATGGTGAACGAATAATCCAACAAGGTGGAGTCCGGCAGTTAGCCGTTGTGTCAGCCAGTGGGGTAAGCCAAGGTCTGGCTGGGGTTGAAACCAACTATTTCGTGGTCGGAGCAGACGGTAAATACCTGCGGCCAAAAGCCCCGCAAACCTTAGAATTTAAAGGACGCGGCTGGGGGCATGGTGTTGGTTTATCCCAGTGGGGAGCCTACGGGATGGCCCAGCAGGGATTTAAGTATCAAGAGATCCTGGATTTTTACTACCCGGGTACACAATTGAGCCGATAGCTTCCCAGCGTTAAGCAGCACTTCCCAAAACCATAATCGCGCCGTGGATTAACGGAGGTCAGCGACTGACGTTTAATTCTACTAACCGCCCATGCCTGAAGGGCACAACCACTGATGTAAATAGCTATAATAGATGAACACAGGAGAAATAATGGATGCTGGTTTCTGAATTTGATTATCACCTGCCCGAAGAACTAATTGCCCAGGAGCCTGGTGAGCAACGAGACCAATCTCGGTTGCTGGTGGTTCACCGGGCTTCCTCTTTCTTGGAACACCGGGTTTTTTGCCATTTAGTCGATTATGTTCAGCCCGGCGACGTTTTAGTATTAAATGAAACCCGAGTAATTCCAGCCCGTTTAATGGGGTATCGTTATGATACTGGTTCCCCAGTTGAAGTGTTCTTACTTCAACCCTCGAAGCAACCGTTAGTCTGGGAAGCACTGGTCAAACCAGGACGCAAGGCTAAAACTGGATCTCGGCTAGTATTTGGGTCAAAGCAATTACAATTAGAGGGAACTGTTCTCAGGGTGACTGAGAATGGGAGTCGGGTCATTCAATTTGAACTTCCTGGGGGTTCTGAGGTTGATATACCGCGGAAGTTTGAAGACATCCTGGAGATACTAGGACAAACCCCGCTTCCGCCTTATATTAACCGAGCTCCGCGAAAAGAAGACCGAGAACGATACCAGACGGTTTATGCTCGGGAAAAAGGTTCCGTAGCCGCCCCAACCGCCGGCCTGCATTTTACGCCAGCCCTACTGAGGCAGCTGGGCGAAAAGGGAGTAAGCATTGTGCCGGTGGTATTACATATTGGTCTGGGGACGTTTCGCCCAGTCAAAGTCGATCGGGTGGAACAGCACCAGATGCATTCCGAGTACTATCGGATCTCAAGTCAAGCTGCGGAAACGATCAATCGAAGCCGCGCCGAGGGAGGAAGGGCTATTGCGGTAGGAACAACCGCGGCTCGGGTTCTGGAAACAGTGGCGGATAAACAAGGAAGAGTATGGCCTGGCGAGGGATGGACTGATATCTTCATCTATCCGGGATATCGCTTTAAGGCGGTGGACGGTTTAATCACCAATTTTCATCTACCCCGTTCCACCCTGCTCATGCTGGTGTCCGCTCTGGCCGGCCGCGATTTAATTCTGCGGGCTTATCAGGAGGCAGTGGCCCAGAAGTATCGCTTTTTTAGCTATGGCGACGCGATGCTCATTATATAATGCTAATTATTAAGCGGAAGCTCGTGGAAATATGTTATAATTGTGAAGTATGTTATAAGCTAAGCAGGGAGACGACATGAACTTTCGCTTTGAAGTAATAAAAGAGTGTCCGCAAACTGGTGCCCGCTTGGGCCGTTTAACTACCCCGCATGGAGTGGCCGATACTCCGGTCTTTATGCCAGTCGGAACCCAAGCTACGGTCAAGACGATGACTCCTGATGAGGTAGCCGGACTAGGGGCCAGGATAATTCTAAGCAACACCTATCATCTGTATTTGCGGCCAGGAGCAGACATTATTCAAGAAGCCGGGGGACTGCATCGGTTCATGAACTGGCCAGGTATAATCTTAACCGATAGTGGGGGATTTCAGGTCTTTAGCCTGGGAGAACTGCGCAAAATTGAAGAGGAAGGGGTAACCTTCCGATCTCACCTGGATGGTTCCACCCATTTCTTAAGTCCTGAGAAGTCAATTCAGATTCAAATGTCCTTAGGGGCTGACATCATTATGGCCTTTGACGAATGCACTCCGTATCCTTGTTCCTACGAGTATGCCAAAGCCTCCTTGGAGCGGACCACGCGTTGGGCTCGTCGCTGTCAAGCTGTGCATACCCGGTCGGATCAAGCTCTCTTCGGCATTGTGCAGGGTGGTGTTTTTCCAAAGCTGAGAGAGCAGAGTGCCCACGAACTGGTTGAATTGGATTTTCCCGGCTACGGGATTGGCGGTCTCAGTGTCGGCGAACCCAAGCCGTTGATGTATGAAATGCTGGAGTGTACGGTTCCTCTGTTACCCCAACACCGGCCGCGTTACTTGATGGGAGTCGGTTCTCCTGACTGTCTGGTGGAGGGAGTGAGTCGAGGGATTGATATGTTTGATTGCGTCCTGCCGACGCGAATTGCCCGGAATGGTACCGCCATGACCTCAAGAGGCAAACTGGTTATTCGGAATGCTATTTACGCTCGGGATTTTCAGCCGATTGATCCTGAGTGCAGTTGTTATACCTGTCAAAACTATACCCGGGCCTATATCCGGCATTTACTCAAGGCCAACGAGGTATTGGCTTTAAGGTTAATGACCACCCATAATCTTTTTTATTTGCTCAATCTAATGCAGCAGATGCGGGATGCGTTAAATGAGAATCGGTTCCCAGCTTTTCGCAAGAATTTTTGGGAGCAGTATTCAATGGACACAAAAACTAAAAAGGAGGCTTAATGGAAGTGGATAATACGTTTCTTTTATATTTAGTTGGTTTTTTGGCGCTGATGTGGTTTTTGATGATTGCTCCCCAGCGAAAAAAAGAGAAAGAACGGCGCCGCATGTTGGACAACTTGGCGGTAAACGACCGGGTGGTGACTATTGGCGGAATATATGGCTACATAGATGAGATTCGAGAGGAAACCGTGGTTTTGGAAATTGCTGATGGGGTTGCGATTGAGGTGTTAAAAAACGCGATTGCCTTTGTTAAAAATGAAGAAGATACTGAGGAAGAAGCAGAACCAGAGGACGAGACGGAAGCTAAGTAGACCAGATCCGGACAATTATAAGGGTTTGATGCTGATTAGAGCACGTTTCAGGGAGGAAGTTTGAGGGAATGGAGAAGAAGTTGACCTTAGAAGACCTTAAACAGGATCGAATGGTTGATACTTTCATTCGGTTAGGGAACCAGTACTTGGGAGAGATGGGTTATACCGAACATGGGTATCGCCACCTGGGAGTAGTAACTAGTCGGATACAGCGGATTATGCAATCGCTGGAGTTTTCGGAACGAGAGGTGGAACTAGCTGCTATCGCTGCTTATATGCATGACATCGGTAATGTGGTCAATCGAGTGGGCCATAGTCAGTCCGGGGCCTTGTTAGCTTATCATATCCTAACTAGGCACGGGATGCCGCTAGAAGAGATTTCCGTCATCTTAGCGGCAATCGGCAACCACGATGAGGGTAGTGGTGGTGTTCCAGTTAACGCGATTGCCGCGGCGTTGATTTTGGCGGATAAGTCGGATGTCCACCGCAGTCGGGTCAGAAATCAAGATATCGCTACTTTCGATATTCACGACCGGGTTAACTATGCCGTGGAGGATTCGGATTTGCGGGTTGATGGACAGGAAAAGACAATCACGATGGAACTAAAAATTGACATTAGTATTTGCCCGGTCATGGAGTATTTTGAAATCTTTCTCACCCGGATGGTCCTCTGCCGTCGAGCGGCTAGTTTTCTGAAAACTCAATTTCGTCTGCTGATTAATGATGCCCGGTTACTATAGTCCAAAATCCGACAGCGGCTGTTTTTCGTTGACACCTTTCAACAGTGAGGTTTATAATCAACCTGTCTGTTTATCAATTTGGGGAGATAGTTTCTAACCTTATTAAGTTAAGACGTAGTTAAGAAGGAGTTAAAGGGGGAAAGGGGATGCACAGGGACAGTAGTGTCCATATCTTTCTAGTAATAGCAACTATCCTCGTTGTTATTGCTGCTGCAGTAGCGGGGGTCAACCCCATCAAACAAAACATTAATCTAGGTCTCGACTTACAGGGCGGGATTCATGTTGTCCTGCAAGGAGTTGACACCCCTGAGGCACCGGCGACGCCGGAAGCACTCAAAGGAGCGGTTGGGGTAATCCGGAATCGGGTTGACCAGTTAGGGCTGAAAGAACCGATTATTCAGCTGGAAGGGAATAATCGAATAATCGTTGAGTTAGCCGGGGTACAGGACCCGGAGGAAGCGGTTGAGCTGATCGGCAAGACCGCGATGCTGGAGTTTAAAAACCCAGAGGGCGAGACGGTGCTGCTGGGAAATGAACTCAAGGACGCCCGGGCCGGGCTTAACCCGAACGGAACCCCTGAGGTGCATTTAACCTTTAATCCTCAAGGGGCCGAAGCCTTTAAACAGATCACCACAGAAAATGTTGGCCGGCAGATTGCCATTTATCTAGACGGGAATCTATTAACCAATCCAGTGGTCGATGAACCGATCCCTAACGGGGAAGCAGTCATCAGAGGCGGCTATCAAAGCTTGGAAGAAGCGGAAAACGACGCAATCTTACTTCGTTCCGGGGCCTTGCCGGTAAAGCTGGAGATGGTGGAAAAACGGACCGTTGGTCCAGTTCTGGGTGAAGAATCCCTGCAAAAGAGTTATAAAGCTGGTTTAATCGGGATTGCGGCGATTTTGGTCTTTATGATTGGCTTCTATCGATTGCCTGGTTTTATTGCTGATTTTTCTCTGGTTCTGTATTCTTTATTGGTGCTGGGAATCTTGGCTATCTTCCAGGCGACACTGACCCTGCCGGGGATTGCCGGGTTCATTTTGTCCATTGGGATGGCGGTTGATGCCAATATCCTTATCTACGAGCGAATCAAGGAAGAGTTGCGGGCTGGCAAAACCCTGATGGCCGGGATTGATGCTGGCTTCACTCGGGCTTTCTGGACGATTTTTGACTCCAATCTGACAACGCTGATTGGAGCTGGCGTACTCTACTACTTTGGCAGCGGTTCGATCAAAGGGTTTGCCTTGACTTTGAGCATTGGGATATTGTGCAGTATGTTCACGGCGATCACCTTTACCCGGTTTATGCTCCGTTCAACCGCCCGGTCTCAACTGATTACCAATCCCAAACTTTATGGAGCTTAGGAGGGGAGTTAGATGAAGCAGACAGGACGCAACAAAGGGAAAGGTCAAAAAGGCCCGGCAAAATCAGCCGAACAGTTTGCTCCTCACGGCTCTGATCGAATAGAGGCGGGAGTTGAACAAGCAACTTCGAAATCACCCCGGGTGATCGATTTTGCGGGAAGGCGGAAGATTTGGTATCTTATTTCCTTAATTCTCATTATTCCAGGCTTGATATCCCTGGCGGTTCAAGGGCTAAATCTGGGGATTGACTTTACTGGTGGTTCGATGTTGCATATTCGAGTTCCCAGTGAAACGGTCGATACTGGTCAGGTGCGGAACGCTGTTGAAAGTTTTGGCTTGGAAAAAGCACCGGGGATTCAGTCATCCGGGCCCCAGGAATTCCTAATCCGGACCGAGGAACTGTCGCAGGAAAGAATGACGGAACTCGTTGGCACTTTACAAACACAACTGGGGAACGTGGAAGTCTTGCGGCATGAGAATGTAGGGGCCTTGATTGGGGAGGAGCTAGCCCGTAATGCCTTATATGCTCTGGGCATTGCAGCTGTACTAATGTTACTTTATATTACGCTGCGGTTCGAATTCAGGTTTGGCTTAGCAGCGGTCCTGGCTTTACTACATGATGCCTTGGTTGTGCTCGGTGTATTCTCTTTGTTTCAAATTGAGGTTGCTGGTGCTTTTGTGGCTGCCATACTGACTGTTTTGGGTTATTCGATTAATGATACGATCGTCATTTTTGACCGGATTCGAGAAAACCGTAAAAATTACCCGCGCTGGGGGCTGGTTGAGCTGGTTAACCGCAGTGTGAGCCAAACCCTGACCCGGTCGATTAACACCGCTTTAACTGTTATCTTCTGCCTGGTCGCCTTGCTGGTGTTTGGTGGCTCGACAATTCAAATTTTTGCCTTGGCCCTCTTGATTGGGGTAACCGTTGGTGTGTATTCTTCGATTTGTATTGCCAGTCCATTGTGGCTTGATCTTACGGAAATGAATAGGAATAAAGGGAGAAAACTGGCACCGAATGCTCGTTAAGCAGTGAAACTAAATTTCATAAAACCCGATCCTGGCTAAGGAGATTAAGGTAAAAATTAGTTAGATTAGGACATCCTATTAATATGGGGTGTCTTTTTTATTTCACTGCTCATGTCCGCTAGGCATAACCACGGATAGTAATACAG
>JAAZDI010000025.1 GCA_012512295.1 Syntrophomonadaceae bacterium | reverse complement strand
TCGAGTCGCAGCTTTGGCCGATGCGGCACGGGAAGCTGGACTGCAGTTTTAAAGGCGAGGGGGGATACAAAGATTCATGGCGCGAGCGGGAATGGAACCGAAAGCACAAGAAGAATTCACCGAAAAAGTGGTGTACGTTAATCGAGTGGCCAAGGTTGTTAAAGGGGGACGCCGGTTCAGGTTTAGTGCTCTGGTGGTCGTCGGTGATGGGAAAGGCCGGGTTGGGGCCGGTCTAGGCAAGGCGCAAGAAGTACCAGAGGCGATTCGGAAAGGAATCGAGGATGCCAAAAAGAATATAATCGAGGTCCCAATAATTGGCGGCACGATTCCCCACGAGATTTTAGGACGATTTGGTGCCGGTGCGGTCATGCTGAAGCCAGCTTCACCAGGTACCGGGGTTATTGCCGGCGGTCCGGTGCGAGCAGTTTTAGAAGCGGCTGGGGTTAAGGATATTCTCACCAAATCCCTGGGATCATCCAATGCTAATAATATGGTTAATGCTACGGTCCAGGGCTTGCGGTCTTTAAAGAGGCCAGAGGAGGTAGCTAGACTGCGAGGAAAAACGGTTGAAGAGTTGCGCTAGGAGGCGAGGGAATTGGCCCAAAAGCTAAAAGTAACTTTGAAAAAGAGCGGAAACGGCTATCCCGAGGCCCAAAAGCGGGTAATTCAAAGCCTGGGATTGAGAAAGCTCAATAGTTCTGTTGTTCATGCGGACACCCCGGCGATTCGCGGGATGGTGCGAAAAATTTCCCATTTGGTTACAGTTGAAGAGGTTGAGTAAGTCGGTAGCGAAGGGAGGAAGTACCTGGTCTGATTAATGAGATAAAAAACGTCAGCTAGGTGCCAGCTAAATGAAACTACACGAACTTAAACCTGCACCCGGCTCTCGAAAACCACCCACACGAAAGGGGCAAGGAATTGGCTCTGGGTTAGGTAAAACAGCCGGCCGGGGGCACAAAGGTCAGAAGGCACGGTCAGGCGGCGGAGTTCGTCCCGGATTCGAAGGCGGTCAGATGCCTTTGCAACGGCGGATTCCCAAACGGGGTTTCAACAATAAATGGCGCAAAGAAATAGTAATAGTTAACGTCGGACAATTAAATCGATTTGATAACGGAACAGTAGTTACCCCAGAAGCCTTAAAAGAGGCCGGTTTAATAAAACAGTTTGGCGATGGGGTGAAAATCCTGGGTCAAGGCGACCTGGAAAAGGTACTAACCGTTAAGGTTAACGCCATAAGTCAAACGGCAGCAGAAAAGATTACGTCCGCCGGAGGTAAAGTCGAGGTGATATAGGTGCTGGACACCCTAAAGACTGCCTGGAAACTGGCAGATCTACGGCAAAAAATTGTTTTTACCCTATTGATGTTTTTAATATTCCGGATTGGCGCCCATGTTCCAGTACCTGGAATGAACACAGATGTGATTGCTCAATTAATGCAAGGACAGCTGTTTGGCTTTTTTGACGTGATTTCTGGAGGCGCTTTTAAACGATTTACGGTCTTTGCCATGAGTATAACTCCGTATATCAACGCCTCCATTATCATGCAACTGCTGACCGTGGTTATTCCTAAGCTGGAGCAATTGCAAAAAGAAGGGGAAGAAGGCCGAAAGAAGATCCAGCAGTATATACGTTATGGAACTGTCGTGCTTGGCTTTATCCAGGCGCTGGGGATGGCAATTGCGTTAGGCCGTTATCAAATCGACGGAATGACTGCCGTGATAAATCCCGGGATATGGTCATATTTGGCAATCGCTATTACCTTAACCGCCGGAACAGCCTTCTTAATGTGGATTGGCGAATTGATAACGGAAAAAGGAATTGGTAATGGGATTTCCTTAATCATTTTCGCTGGTATTGTTGCCCGTGTTCCTTCAGCTTTAGTTTCTATTTTCGAATACCTGAAAGCGGGTACGGTCAATATTTTTAACGTTTTGCTGTTAGTTATTATCGCCCTGGCCGTTATTGCTGCGGTCGTGGCCATGCATGAAGGTCAGCGTCGCATTTCGGTTCAGTATGCCAAAAGAGTCGTTGGACGACGAGTTTATGGGGGTCAATCAACGCATCTTCCTTTAAAAGTGAATCAAGCTGGGGTTATTCCAGTTATTTTTGCCATGTCGATTATGATGTTCCCAGCCACCATTGCGTCTTGGATGAGTCCCGGTTGGTTTACCAACTTCATCGACCAATATTTTAATTTTGGAACTGTCCCGTATAATATTGTTTATGCTCTGTTGATTATTTTCTTTACTTTCTTTTATACTGCGGTTGTCTTTAACCCGGCAGATGTAGCGGAAAACTTAAAGAAATATGGTGGATTTATTCCTGGGATTCGACCAGGTCGACCAACTTCAGAGTATATTGAACGAGTATTAAGCCGGGTGACCTTGGCCGGAGCGGTTTTCCTGGCCTTGATTGCCATACTGCCCAATTTCGTTATTGCTGTTACTAAGATAACCAGCATCTGGTTTGGCGGTACAGCATTGCTAATTGTAGTTGGCGTAGCCCTGGAAACCATGAAACAGATTGAATCTCATCTCCTTCTTCGAAGCTATCAGGGGTTTATGAAATAGGTTGAAGCAGGAGAAAAGTGTAAATCTAGCAGCGTAATAAGCAGATCGTTTAGATGTGATGGATATTGCCGGAAAATCCAGGGGAGTGAGGAGAAATGAATCTGATTTTAATGGGACCTCCCGGGGCGGGAAAGGGTACTCAGGCGGCATTGATAGTGGAAAAATTCAACATTCCCCATATCTCGACCGGGGATATGTTTCGCCAAGCGATGCAGCAGGGTACCGAATTAGGCCTTAAGGCTAAAGAATACATGCATGCTGGACAATTAGTTCCGGATAATGTGACGATTGGTATTGTCCGCGAACGACTTAGTCAGCCAGACTGTCAGCCGGGATTTTTGTTAGATGGTTTCCCCCGCACTGTTGTTCAGGCCGAAGCACTGCAGGAACTGCTCAAAACACTTGATAAGAGACTAGATGCGGTTATTAACATAGAAGTGAGCCGGGCCAGTCTCCTGAATAGGATGGGCGGGCGCTTGGTTTGTCGCCAGTGCGGCGCAACCTATCATGCCGAGTATCGACCACCCAAGCAGCCAGACGTTTGCGATAAATGTGGTGGAGAAGTTTATCAGCGGGCAGATGATGCTGGACCAACGGTTGAAAAACGGCTTAGCGTTTATGAAGAGCAGACTACTCCGTTGATCGAGTATTATGAGCAGCAAGGACTGCTAAAGCATATATCTGGCGAGCAAGAAGTTGAGTTGGTTTTCCAGGACATCTTAAAGAGTTTGGGTGCGTGAAACTAAGACTAGGAGCGAATTAATATGATTATCCTTAAATCTGACCGTGAAATTGCCTGCATGAGAGAAGCTGGCCGGGTAGTTGCGGAAACGCACCGGGAAATAGCCAAAGCAGTGGCCCCCGGGGTAACCACGCTGGAATTGGACCAGATAGCGCAAGACTACCTGGCACGGAAAGGAGCGATTGCTGCCTTTAAAGGCTATGGCGGTTTTCCCGCTCATATCTGTACCTCGATTAACGAGGAGGTAGTTCATGGAATTCCAGGTTTAAGGAAACTAGAAAATGGTGATATTATTGGTATTGACATTGGCGCAATAGTCAAGGGATTTCATGGTGACGCGGCGGTAACCTTGCCCGTTGGCGAAATAAACAGCGAGGCCCAACGACTGCTGGATGTAACCCAGGAATCGCTAATGCGAGGGATTGAGCAAGCAATTGAAGGGAACCGGCTTTCCGACATTTCCCATGCGATTCAAACCCATGTCGAAAGTCAGGGTTTTTCAGTGGTCCGAGACTACGTGGGACACGGGATTGGACGAAAAATGCACGAGCCCCCTCAAGTGCCAAATTATGGCCCGCCGGGAAGGGGACCGCGTTTAAGAGCTGGGTTAACGCTAGCTATCGAACCAATGGTCAATATGGGAACACATGAAGTATCGGTTAAACTTGACAATTGGACAGTAGTTACCCAGGATCGCCAGTTATCGGCCCATTTTGAACATACTATAGTCATTACCCAGAAGGGGCCGGAGATTCTGACCAAACTCTGATGATACGGGGAGGTGAGACTTTGGCTACCTCTGGAGAGTTTCAAATTGGAGAACTCGTATGTTCTCGGGCCGGCCGCGATAAAGGGCGCTATTATTTGGTTATAGCTTTAGAGCTTGGCTCATTTCTGAAACTGGTTGACGGAGGGACCCGAAGAATTAGCAACCCAAAGCGAAAAAATGCTAAACATATCGTGAGTACAGGTCAGATAGCGTGGGAAATTGCTGAGAAACTAAGGAGTAATAAGCGGCTCACCAACTCTGAGGTACAGAAAGCAATCGCTGATTTGAGAGCAACCCTGGAATGTGATTGGGGGAGCAAGGAGGTTGACAAACCCGATGGCAAAAGATGACGTGATCGAAGTGGAAGGTACGGTCATTGAGCCGCTACCAAATGCCATGTTCCGGGTAGAACTTCAGAATGGTCATAAGGTATTGGCTCATGTTTCCGGCAAGATCCGTATGAACTTTATCCGAATCCTGCCGGGGGATCGGGTCACCGTTGAGCTTTCTCCGTATGACCTGACCCGAGGACGGATAACTTATCGTTTTAAATAATCAGGTATTTTATATCATTAATTTTACCCTTAGTGAAAACCTAGGGAGCTATTTCGGCTAAGCAGGGGGGCAGACCATGAAAGTTAGGCCATCAGTTAAACAAATTTGCGAAAAGTGCAAGATAATTAGGCGGAAGGGCCGGGTTAGGGTTATCTGTGAGAACGCAAAGCATAAGCAGAAGCAGGGTTAGACGGAGGTGGAAAAAGTATGGCAAGAATCGCGGGTGTTGACCTGCCCCGAGATAAACGGATAGAGGTAGCTCTTACTTATATCTATGGGATTGGCCGGCCTACTTCACGCAAAATTCTAAATGACACCGGAATCAACGCGGACACTCGAGTGCGTGATCTAACCGAAGAGGAGATCGCACGCTTAAGAGACATCTTGGCCAAGGAATATAAGCTAGAAGGCGATTTGCGGCGAGAGGTGTCGCTTAATATCAAGCGTTTAATTGAGATCGGTTGTTATCGGGGACTTCGGCATCGTCGGGGCATGCCGGTACGCGGACAACGGACAAAGACTAACGCCCGGACCCGTAAGGGGCCGCGGAAAACTGTTGGCGTAAGACGGAAAAAGTAGGTAAGGGGGGATAAAGTTGGCGCGAAGAGTAACCCGGATAAAACGAAAAGAGCGGAAAAATATCGATAAGGGTGTGGCCCATATCCGGTCAACCTTTAATAATACGATTATCACGATTACCGATACCGCTGGAAATACAATTTCTTGTGCCAGTGCCGGCACTCAGGGCTTTAAAGGTTCACGGAAAAGTACTCCGTTTGCCGCTCAATTAGCCGCGGAAGCAGCCGCCCGGGCGGCGATGGAGCATGGGGTTAAGGAAGTCGAATGTTACGTGAAGGGCCCAGGATCGGGAAGGGAAGCTGCTATTCGTTCGCTACAGGCAGCTGGAATTAACGTAAACGTGATTAAGGATGTAACTCCGATTCCGCATAATGGCTGCCGACCCCCGAAACGGAGAAGAGTCTAGGAGGTGTGGTAATAAATGGCTAGATATACCGGTCCCGTTTGTCGGCTGTGCCGTCGGGAAGGCAACAAATTATTCCTGAAGGGTGATCGCTGTTACGAAAAGTGTACGCTTGACCGACGGAGCTATCCACCCGGTCAACATGGGCAGACGCGGGGTAAAAAGCTTTCCGAATACGGACTGCAATTACGTGAGAAGCAAAAAGCGCGCCGGATTTATGGCGTACTGGAAAGACAGTTCCGTAATTATTTTGACCGGGCTGACCGCATGCCCGGGATAACTGGGGAAAACCTTTTATCTCTGCTGGAAAGACGTTTGGATAATGTGGTTTTCCGTCTGGGATTCGCTAGTTCACGTAATCAAGCTCGACAATTGGTGCGGCACGGCCATTTCCGTTTAAATGGCCATAAGGCAAACATTCCCTCAATGATTTTGCGCGAAGGCGACGTGGTGACTATTCGAGAGCGAAGTCTAGAATCTCCTTTAATTAAAGAGAACTTAGAAGCGGCTAAGCACAAAACCCCGCCAGCTTGGCTAGAATTAAACCTTGACCAGGCACAGGGCCGGGTTCTGAGTCTGCCCTCTCGTGAACACATTGACGTGCCTATTCAGGAAACCTTGATTGTTGAGTTGTATTCACGTTAGGTACGTTAAAGCCGGCCAAGAGAAAGGTTGTCGAGTTCGGGAGAAGGAGGGTTGGCTGCTAATGCTGGAAATTGAAAAGCCAAGAATCGAATGTGTGGAAAAAAGCGAAGATGATCGCTATGGAAGATTTGTCATTGAGCCGCTGGAAAGAGGCTATGGAATTACATTAGGCAATTCCTTGCGTCGGGTTCTTCTTTCCTCTTTACCAGGGGCCGCGGTTACTTCGGTCAAGATCGACGGGGTGTTGCATGAGTTTTCGACTATACCCGGGGTGGTAGAGGACACAACCGATATTATTCTTAACCTAAAGGGTTTGCGGCTGAAGGTGCATTCGGACGAGGTTAAGGTTTTGCGGGTAGAAGCATCGGGTGAGGGAGAAGTAAAAGCCGGCGACATTATCGCGGATGCAGATGTAGACATCTTAAATCCAGATTTGCACATTGCTACGGTTAGTGCCGAAGGAAGGCTATTTATGGAATTAACAGTAGAAAAAGGGCGCGGTTATGTTTCGGCTGAACGAAATAAGAAATCTGATCATACGATCGGGGTCATTCCTATAGATTCTATTTTCAGCCCGGTAACTAAAGTAAACTATAACGTTGAGAATACCCGAGTTGGTCAAATTACCGACTATGACCGGTTAACCCTGGAGGTTTGGACCGACGGCAGTATTAACCCTAAGGAAGCCACTAGTCTGGCCGCCAAGATTTTAAGCGACCACCTGAGTCTCTTTATTGGCCTGACTGACACCGTGAGTGACATTGAAACCATGGTGGTCAAAGAAGAGGAACCGCGGGACCGGGTTTTGGATATGACCATTGAAGAACTCGATCTTTCCGTACGCTCCTTCAACTGCTTGAAAAGGGCTGGCATAAATACCGTGGGTGAATTGGTGCAGAAAAACGCCGAAGATATGATGAAGGTTCGCAATTTAGGGAAGAAGTCGTTAGAAGAAGTTGACAAAAAATTAGCGGAGTTGGGACTTACCCTCCGTCGATCAAACGAATAACCGATACGGGGAGGTAGACAGGATGGGCTATCGAAAATTGGGTCTATTGTCGGCTCACCGCCGGGCCATGTTACGCAACGGAGTTACTTCCCTACTTAGGGAGGGACGCATCGAAACAACCGAAACCCGGGCTAAGGAATTAACCCGGCTGGCTAATAAGATGATTACGCTTGGTAAGCGGGGAGATTTGCATGCCCGTCGTCAGGCACTAGCCTTTCTTACCGATGAGGACGTAGTTACTAAGTTGTTTGAAAACCTGGGCCCCAAGTATGCTGATCGGTCTGGCGGTTACACTCGGATAATCAAAACCGGGTTTCGTCGGGGTGATGGGGCGCCGATGGCGATCTTGGAACTGGTATAGCGGTGAAGCGGTAAGAACCGAGGCAAGCCGGGAAGTTAAGGAAACCCCCATGGTATAGGGGGAGCTTACAACTTCCTGGCTTTAATATTTTGTTAATGGAAATTATTATTATAAAAATTGTTGTTTACGGAGAATTATCGAGAGGTATTAATCGGTCGGAATATATTTATAGGGTGGAGCAAGATGATCGAAGTCATAAATTTGTCACACCAATATCAAACCGCTAGTGGGGAGACCATTAAGGCTCTGGATCGAGTCAATCTGAAGATCAATGAAGGAGAATTTATCGGGATTGCCGGTCGAAACGGCTCGGGCAAGTCGACCCTGGCGAAATATTTTAACGCGCTCCTAATTCCCAGGCCGGGGGAAGGTCAGGTGGTGGTTGATGGTCGAGATAGTCGAAAAAGTGAACTGGTCTGGGAGATTCGGCAGCGGGTCGGAATGGTTTTCGCCAACCCCGACAACCAGATTGTCGCCCCAGTAATAGAAGAGGAAGTGGCGTTTGGCCCAGAAAATCTGGGAATACCGCCGGCTGAGATTCGTCACCGGGTAAATCAAGCACTTAATCAGGTTGGGATGGCGGGTTACGAAAAAAGGGCTCCGCATCACCTTTCTGGGGGGCAGAAACAGCGGATCGCCATTAGCGGCGCATTGGCCATGCAACCTCGGTATTTGGTCCTGGATGAGCCGACTTCGATGCTTGATCCGGCCGGGCGGCAGGAGGTCATGCGGACCCTCAAGCAGCTAAATCAGGAAGCCGGCATGACGATTATTTTGATAACACATCATATGGAGGAATTGGTGGAGGTTGATCGACTGATTGTCATGAGCCAGGGACAAATTGTCTTGGATGGGCCCCCGGCTAAAGTCTTTCAAGAAACGCAGGTGTTAAGGGAACTTAGCCTAGATGTCCCGCAGGTAGTCAAACTGAGTTCAATGCTGCGCCAGCTTGGAGTTAATGTCCCATGGGACGTGTTAACTGTTGACGACTTGGTGGATTTTTTACAGCCTGACCGGAATCCAAAGACCGGTAATCGTATCAGTTAAGCTTAGCGGTAATCGTTTATATTTTAATGTGTTTCACTCTGCTCTTTACGAAATCGTTAACTAGTGTTAGTATTGGGTTAACGAGGAGAGGGATCCATGTCATTAATCATTGAAAACTTAAGCTATACCTATATGCCCGGGACGCCTTACGCGACTCAGGCGTTAGACCAAGTTAACCTGACGATAAAGAAAAAAGAAATCGTTGGCTTAATCGGACCAACGGGTTCAGGAAAGTCAACGCTGATTCAGCATCTTAATGGATTGCTCAAGCCAACTTCTGGCCAAATTCAGATTGACGGGCTTATTCTAAATGAAGCTAAAGGCGAGCAAATGCGGCAACTGAGGCAAAAGGTTGGCTTGGTTTTTCAATTTCCGGAAGAGCAGTTGTTTGAAGAAACAGTCTTTGACGACGTAGCCTTTGGCCCTCGAAATATGGGGACATCGGAGGAAAAGATAGCCAGTCGAGTTCGTTGGGCCCTGGAAGCGGTGGGTTTAAACTATGAAGAAATATACCGTCGGTCACCATTTAATTTAAGCGGTGGTCAAATGCGTCGCGTGGCGATAGCCGGCGTGTTGGCGATGCGGCCGCAAATCTTGATTCTTGATGAACCGACAGCCGGTTTAGACCCGCAGGGGAGAGACTCCCTGTTAAACCAAATCCGATATCTCTGGCGGAAATTATCCCTCACGGTAATCGTGGTCAGCCATCACTTGGATGAATTGGCCAGGCTGGCTAATCGACTGATCGTCATGCACCAGGGAAAAATCATTCTTGATGCTCCGCCAGCCCAAGTTTTTGAGCAGGCGGAAATTCTTCGCCAGATAGGGCTGGGCGTGCCGCTGCTAACCGATTTATTAAGCCGACTGCAAGAAAAGGGATGGCCGGTATCGCTGGCCGCGGTTACCGAGAAAGAGGCAGCGCGACAGATTGCTGAGTATTGGTTAAGTAAACAGGCCGAAAGTGCCTAATAGGGGGGGATCAATTGCTCAGGGATATAACCGTTGGGCAATACTTGCCCGGTGACTCGATCATTCACCACCTCGACCCCAGGATTAAAATAATCGTCACAGCGCTTTTAATGATTGCCATTTTTTTAATCGATAATTGGCCTGGGTTGGTGGGATTAGGGATGTTATTGGGGACCGTTTATTGGCTGTCTCATTTGCCGGGGATCATGCTCCTAAAGGGCCTCCGTCCTCTAGCCTTAATTATGCTTATTGCCCTCCCTATCCAAATTTTGTTAATCCCGGGAGACGTTTTGTATTATTTGGGTCCCTTGACGATAACTCAGCAAGGAATCCTGCAAGCTGGCCTGTTAACCTATCGCTTAATGGCTTTGGTCATCGTTACCTCGTTTTTAACCCTGACTACCTCACCGGTTGCCTTGACTGATGGGCTGGAGAGTCTGATGAAACCGCTGGAACGTTTTCGGGTCCCAGCCCACGAACTGGCGATGATGATGACGATTGCCTTAAGATTTATCCCTATTTTTGCGGAAGAGGCGGAAAAAATCGTTAAAGCTCAAAAAGCCCGGGGAGCTGATTTTGACAGTGGTCGGTTGCTTAAACGAATGCGTAACCTGGTTGCCATCCTCGTGCCCTTGTTAATAAGTGCTTTTCGCCGGGCCGACGAATTAGCACTAGCGATGGAAGCTCGCTGTTATCAGGGCGGAAAAAATCGCACTCGGCTCAGGCAGTGGCGGCTAGGCAAATCCGATTACGTGACGCTGGTGGTGGGCCTTATTGTTTTGGTTTGTTCTTTTTATGTGTGAAGCCTCACGCTGGTTGGTTATCTTATCATGTAACCTGGTCGCTTTAGCCTTAGCTTTCCCTCGGTTGATTGACCTTTTTTCTTGCGGGATAGCCGCCATGCCCACCGGGCCAGTTTCCTTTCAGGTTTACGGAAGTATTTGGGTTTATCTATTTTAAAACCGTCTGATAATGCGGTGAAAGTTTAAAGCCCAATGTCGATGGCTATCTTGTTAATCTCGAGTTATAAAAGAGGTTGTTGGCTTTGCGCAAACTTAAAGTCATTATCGAGTATGATGGGACTAACTTTCATGGGTTTCAAGTTCAGCCAGGATTGCGAACCGTACAAGGCGAATTAGAGAAAGCCATTGCGCAGTTAACGAAAACAGAAACCAAAATCATAGGGGCTGGGCGAACCGATGCCGGTGTCCATGCGCTAGGCCAGGTTGGCAGTTTTTCGACTGCCTCAACAATTCCAATTGAGCGTTTTGCGCTAGCCCTCAACAGTTGTCTGCCGGCTGATTTGCGTGTTCGATCGGCCGAAGAGGTAGCGGAAGATTTTCATGCCCGTTTTTCAGCCCGTTGGAAAACCTACCGTTATATTATTCGGACCGATCCAAAGGGGGCGGTGTTTTGGCGAAACTACGCCCTGCTGCTGCCGTTTACTCTTGATATTGGCGCAATGCAGGCAGCGGCCCAACACCTGATCGGGACGCACAGTTTTCAGGCTTTCTGTGCCAGCGGAGCGGATGTGAGGAATTTTGTCCGCACAGTTATTTCTTGTCGGATTCGAATGGTAGAGGCGAATTTGGTTATTGAGGTGACAGCGGACGGTTTTTTATACCACATGGTCCGCAATATGGTCGGCACGCTACTTCAGGTAGGCCGAGGAGAACGAAAAGCCGGGGATATACCGGAGATATTGACCAGTCAGGATCGAAATCAAGCTGGGCCAACTGCGCCTCCGCAGGGTCTTTACTTAGTTGAGGTAGGTTACTGAGGGGCGAAAACGGCACGTGGGGCGCAATATGGGCATCGTCTTTACTTGGTTTAAGGTAGGTTACTAAGGCCTGAAGAAATGTGTCGTTAAGCAGCTGGGGTCCACAAAAAGAGCGTTTTGGTTGTTTCTTGACACAGCTGGAAGGATTATCGTATAATGATTGATGTGATTTTGCGTGCTGAGCGGTCACCCCAGAGCCCCGGGTCCGAACGAGTCAGCCGCAGATACAGATTGTTAATTCTATAGATCTACAATCAGAGCACTTTAGAAAGATCTAAACGAATTAAGGAGGATTGGCCATGAAAACCTATATGGCCAAGCCAGGGGAAATAGACCGCAAATGGTATGTGATAGATGCAGCGGATAAAACCCTGGGAAGGCTGGCAACGGAAATAGCGACAATTTTAAGAGGCAAGCATAAACCAATATATACTCCCTTTGTCGATACCGGTGACCATGTGATTGTGATTAATGCTGAAAAGATTAGGCTAACCGGCAATAAACTCAAGGACAAGAAATTTCGATACCATACCGGCTACCCTGGGGGTTTGAAGTCAATCGACTACCGAACCCTGATGCAGAATCGGCCGGAACGGGTAGTGGAGATTGCCGTTAAAGGAATGATTCCGCATAACCGGTTGGGGCGGCAAATGATTAAAAAATTAAAGGTTTATCGGGGACCTAATCATCCGCATCAAGCGCAAAAGCCTGAAATATGGGAACCTCGTGGATGCTAGTTGGGTAGGAAGGGAGGAAAAGCAGACATGGCACAGGTACAGTTTTATGGTACCGGTCGGCGTAAAACTTCAGTTGCTCGGGTGCGTCTGGTACCCGGCACCGGCAAGATATTAATAAATGAGCGGCAGTTAGACGAATACTTTGGCAAGAAAACTTTAGAAATGTTAGTGCAATCGCCTTTAAAAATTACCAATACGCAGGGAAAATTTGATGTATTAGCCCGGGTTCATGGCGGCGGAACTACCGGCCAAGCCGGAGCCGTTCGGTTGGGAATAGCTCGGGCCCTGATCCAAGCAGATGGAGAATATCGGCCAGTCTTGAAAAAAGCCGGTTTCCTGGCGCGTGACCCGCGAATGAAAGAGCGGCGTAAATACGGTCTGAAAAAGGCGCGGAAGGCTCCTCAATTCTCAAAGCGTTAATGGTTTTTGGTCAGGTTTTCATGTTAGCATGGGTTATCATGTAATACTAGGCTTAATGAATTAAATAGCTTATTTAAATATTTAAAGAAAGGGAACGCTACCCTTTCTTTTTTGTTTTTAAGAAAGATAACCCTAGCATAATTAAGGAAAGCAGGGAATATGGATAGTTAATAGATTGATGATCCATTTTCTGGGGGGATTATCTTTGGTCCTAATGCGCGTCTATCGCCTTCGGCTTCCCTTGATAATTGGCCTAGTAATTGGTATATTTGTACTCTATGGTTTGCGTCAGTATTATTTAAGTTCAGAGGCGGATAAGGCAATTGAAACTATGTCTTGGGCGGTGGCTAATCGAGTTATTGTCGTTGATCCCGGTCATGGCGGGATTGATCCGGGTGCAGTTGGCCCTTCCGGGATTCTGGAGAAGGACATTACTTTAATTATTGGCCATAAGTTGTGCCGATTACTAGGTGAAGCCGGGGCCGCGGTGATTATGACCCGTGAGGCAGATGCTGACCTTAGTGATCCCGGCAGCGGCAGTCTCCTGGAAAAGAAACGGCAGGATCTGGCACGCCGAGCCGCCTACGCCAACGAACGGAAGGCCGAACTGTTTTTAAGTATCCACGTCAATAGCTTTCCGTCTGCTAAATGGTGGGGAGCTCAAACCTTCTATCTGCGCAATAGTCAAGAGGGGAAGAGGTTAGCCGAGTTGATTCAGGCCGAACTGATTCGAGTTTTGGGGAATAATAATCGACGCCAAGTTAAACCGGAAGTTTTCTATATTATGCAAAATACGAATATGCCGACCGTCATTATTGAGGTAGGTTTTATCTCCAATCCCAAGGAGGAAGCCTTGATGGCTGATCCGATTTATCAGGAGAAGATTGCCCGGGCGATTTATGCTGGGGTGGTGCGTTATTTTTCCGAGGAATTGAATACGAGAACGGTAAGCGTCAAACTGTACCCACCTTGTATCATCCCTAGGTCAATAGGATAATCTTCCTCAGAACACGAAACGAGGAGGGTTTTCTTTGTGACCAAAGCCGAACAACAAAAGCTATGGGAAAACAGG